>NZ_JBHWMB010000016.1:12304-133147 GCF_042730015.1 Streptomyces sp. NPDC059957
AGAAGGGATGAGAAGCCCACCCCCCCAAAGAAAGAGTCGGGTCGGGGGAAGGAGGTGGGGGGGAGACAAAGAAGGGGCAAAAGAATAAAGACCCCCGCCAACCCCCCCCCGGGGGGAGGTCCCTCCGGGATTCCTGTCGGCGTCTTGACGCGAAGGGGTCAGCCGGCGTGGACGTGGGGGCGGCGGGTCCGGTCGGGTTCGGCCTCGCGGATGACCTCGCGGGTGACGGGGGCGACTTCGCCTTGGCCGAAGAGGAAGAAGCGGAGGAAGTTGGCCATCGGGTTGCCCTCGGTCCACTCGAAGTAGATGTGGGGGCGCTGTCCGGTCTCGTCGCGTACGTGGAGGAGGAACGCGGCCAGGGCGTTGGGGATGCTGGAGCTCTCCAGGGTCAGGACCCGGTAGCGGCCGTGGAGTACCTCGCCGCGGACCCGCATGCCGGATTCGAACTCGGACGCGTCCAGGACCGTGACCTCGACGAACATGACGTCGTCCCCGGCGGGGATGTCGTTGTCCGCGCGGATCTGCTCCTTCTTCTGCCGGTACTCGTCGAGGTCCCGGTTGTCGGGCTCGTTGGCGATGAAGCGGATCGTGCGGTTGGAGGTGTCGCGGATGAAGCGAGCCGCCATGTCGTCCAGTTCGACGTCCGTGACGCGCAGCTCGAAGACGCGGGCCAGGCGGGACAGCAGCGAGAGGGCCATGATGCCGGCGATGAAGCACGCGCCGATCTTCACGCCGTCGGGGCGTTCGACGACGTTGACGGCCGTGGTGTAGATGAAGACCGCCGAGATGACGCCGAAGCCGATGGTCCAGCCCCGCTCTCCCGCCCGGCGGGCGGCGATGGTCACGGCGACGGCGGCCGAAGTGATCAGGACGAGCACACCGGTGGCGTACGCGCCGCCCTGGGCGTCCACGTCGGCATCGAAGATCCAGGTCACCAGGAACGCGACGAGGGTGAAGACGATGACCATCGGGCGCAGGGCCCGGGCCCACTGCGGTGCCATGCCGTAGCGGGGCAGGTAGCGCGGCATCAGGTTGAGCAGGCCGGCCATCGCGGAGGAGCCCGCGAACCACAGGATCAGGATCGTGGAGATGTCGTAGACCGTGCCGAAGGCCGATCCCAGGTGCTCGTGCGCGAGGTAGGCCAGCGCCCGTCCGTTGGCCTCGCCGCCCGGCTTGAACTCGTCGGCCGGGATGAGCAGCGTGGTGATGAAGCTGGAGCAGATCAGGAAGACGCTCATGATGATGGCCGCGGTCGTCAGCAGCTTCTTGGCCCCGCGGATCCGGCCGGCCGGCTTGGCCTCGGTGTCCTCGGGGTCGCCCTTGACGTGCGGCATGACCGCGACACCGGTCTCGAATCCGGACAGGCCGAGCGCGAGCTTCGGGAAGACGATGAGGGCGATGGCGATCATCATGAACGGGTTGCCGTGCTCGGTGGTCAGCGCGGTCGTCCAGTCGGTGACGACGTGCGGCTCGGTGACGACGTTCCACAGGCCGACGGCCACCACGACGACGTTCAGGCCCAGGTAGGTGACCACCAGGACCACCGCCACGCCGATGGCCTCGCTGAACCCCTTGAGGAAGACGGCTCCCAGCAGCGCGATCATGATCAAAGTGATCAGTACTTCGTGACCGTGGAGGGTACTGGTGAGGTGCGGGTTCTCCACCAGGTGCGCGGTGGCGTCCGCGGCGGAGAGGGTGATGGTGATCAGGAAGTCGGTCGCCGCGAACCCGAGCAGGGTCAGGACGAACAGCTTGCCCTTCCAGAACGTCAGCAGCCGCTCCAGCATGGCGATGGAGCCCTCGCCGTTCGGGCTTTCCTCCGCGACCCGCCGGTAGACGGGCAGCGCACCGAACAGGGTGAGCAGCACGAGCACGATGGTCGCCAGCGGCGACAGCAGGCCGGCTGCCAGCGCCGCGATGCCGGGCTGGTAGCCGAGGGTGGAGAAGTAGTCGAGACCCGTCAGGCACATGACCCGCCACCACGGCCGGCCGTGCGGCTGGGCCGCCGCCTCCTTCGCGGCGGGCGAACTGTTCTCGGCGGTCAAGCCTTCCAGCATCCACGCCCGCAGGCGCGACGTGCGGGCAGGGGTGGCCATCGTGGTGGGCTCCTGTCGTACGGCAAAGAATCAGCCATCGACGTCGACGGCTGAGCAAGCGTACGCAGCCTGATCACTTATGCCCGCAGTTGAGCCAATCCTGACGCGTCCTTAACGCGCACCCTCCCGATGGCTTAGTGGACGTACTCCCGCTGCAACCGGAACCCCGCCTGCCAGGCGAGCAGTCGGCTGGTCCGGTTCTCCCGGGAGCAGGACCAGCTCGCCGTCCGGCCGCGGGCGGCGACGTCCTCGCACAGAGCACTCACGCAGGCCAGCGCCAGGTGCTGACCGCCGTGGCCCGGGGCAGCGTGGACGGCGATGTCCTCGTACCGGCTGCCCAGGACGTACGTACACGCCACCGCGAGGAGCTGCCCGCGGCGGAAGGCGCCCCAAGCGGCTGCCGATCCGGCGAGTCCGTGGGGCCCGCCCCACGTCGCGTGGATCCAGGACGCCTCGGGCGCGAGCCCGGCCAGCGCCGGGGCGTCCTCGGCCGTCAGCCGCCGTACGGCCACACTGCGCGGCGGATGCACCGGCAGCGAGGGTGCCTCCTTGACGTAAACCATCCGTTCCCCCGGGACGACCCGGGAGAAGACGGCGCACATCGCCCGGCGGAAGTGTTCCGGAGCCTCGACACAGCTCGCCGCCACGGAGCCGAGGGTGCTCAAGGGGACTCCCCTCGGGTCGCCCCGCAAGACGACGTGGTCTGCGCACGAGACGGCCATGATCCGGGGCGCCACGTGCCGGTCGGCCCACCAGTGGCCGTTCCCCGTAGCCAGGACGTGCTCGGCGAGGGCCGCGACCCCGGATGCCCCGGCGGGAAACCAACGGATGAGGGAGGGAAGGCCGGAAGGGTCGAGCTCGATCACGGGTATGCCACCTCACAGGACAGGCAGAAACGGAGGGCGGGGGCGGCCCGGACGGGGGCCGCCCCGCAAGGGAGCCGGCGGAGTGTGGATCAGCGCCGGCCGGCCTGGAACGGCCGTGGTCAGAGGGTGGGGAGGAACCTGCGGACGGCCGGTCTTCGGCACGGCCGGCCGCAGGGTCTCTATCGGCGCCGGAGCGCCCGGAGAACAGCTCGGCACGCGGTCGGCGGCGCCGGATGCGGCGGCCGGTCGTCGTGGCGATGGCCCAGGTCCATGTCATCCATCCAACTGCCCGGTTGGGCTGCGCTCAAGGGCTCATATGCGCAATTGACACCGCCCTGACGAAACTCGTCCGAGGCCGTCCGAGCCCGTCCCCAGGCCGGGATGGCCGGCACCGGCTTGATACCGATGACCGGCGGGCCGCCCGCCGGCCAGAACACGCGAGCCGCCCGGCCTCCGTATCCCCCACCGGAGGCCGGGCGGCTCATGTGTTGTGCGACGGCTGACCGGCACGCGGTCGCAGCGGTCCGTACCCCCACGGTGGGACCCTGCGTTTCGCCGGCGGTGTTCAGGTCACCGCCCTCCAGCCGCGTGCCACCGGACCCGTCGTCCGGTTCCGTCGCGACACCAGTCTGTGCACATCCGGCGGCCGCGCGGGCACTTCCTGACGTGTTCCTTGCGCACGTTGATCGATCTTTGACGCGGCCCTGATGACGTGCACGAATACGCCTGCCGAGCCGTCACCCGACGCACGTCAGAGGGCCGTCAAAACCGGCCGGGGATCTTGCCGCCGCATCCCCGATGCGCTGGGATGGGGGCATGAACAGCGGTCCGCGCTACGACGATCGGCCACCTCATCAGGTGCAGCCGACGGCGCCCGCTGTCCGCCCGGCCTTCTGACACGTCGGCCGCGCGTCCTCCACGTACCTGCTGCCAGCCCCCTTGAAGGGCGCTGGTCGAAGCTTCGTACGCGTCTTTACCTTCACCGCGTGATCTGAGCCCACGCTCCGCCTTCCGACGGGGCGCCGGGCGCGTCAGTCATGCCCGTTTCCATGACCCAGGAATCCGACATGCCTTCAACCCTGTCCGGACGTACCGTCCTCGTCACCGGCGCCACTTCCGGCATCGGCTACGAGACCGCCCGCCAACTCGCAGAGCGCGGCGCCACCGTCCTCCTCCACGGCCGCACCCCCGAGGAGGCCCAGGCCGCCACCGACCGGCTGATCGCCACCGCCGGCATCGACGGAACCCGCCTCACGCCCCTCGCTGCCGACTTCGCCCGCTTGGAGGAAGTCGAGAACCTCGCCCACGCCGTCGTACGCGAACACCCGCGCCTGGGCGTGCTCGTCAACAACGCGGCCATCGCCGCGCCCGAGCGGCACACCCTCACCGGCGACGGCAACGAGATCGCCTTCCAGATCAACTTCCTCGCCCACTACCTCCGGCGGCCACCTGTCCTGGTACGGCACATGGCTGAGCGAGGTCCTCGACACCGCTGCCGCGACCGGGCCCGTGGTGGTGATCGGACACTCCTTCGGCGCCGCCATCGCCCTGTCCAGTCCGGCACCCCGCATCGACCGGCTCGTGCTCGTCTCCCCCGGCGGACTGGGAAGGCTCCGCCTCACACCCGGGCTGCTCGCCGTCTCCGCCGCCTGGTTCGTCCGACCGACTCCGGCGCGCAGCACTCGGCTCCTGCGGGCCATGCTCGCTCCCGGCCACGAGCCCCGCGAGGAACTGGTGGAGTGGATGACGCTGGTCGCCACCATCGCTCAAGTGGAGCTCCCGGCGCGGCAGACCTCCCCGCACGTGCCGTTCCCCGACTGGTCACCACGGGAGCGCACGACACCTTCCTGCCACCGCGACGACTCGCCACGGCGGTCCGCGCCATGCTCGACACCGATCTGCACGTCCTTCCAGACGCCGGCCACCTCGTGGTCGAGGAACACCCCAGCCGGCTGGCAGCCCTCGTACGAGCCTGAGCCTCGAGCACGACGGTGTCCCCGCCGTCCTCATCCTGACCGGATCGCATGAGTATGGGCCGTGGCAGGCAACGCCTGCCCTGTCGATGACGGCTCGTACTTCGCGGTCGCGAGCCGAACCCGATGGCTGCGGCCTGGAGCGCCGCTACAGCAGCCGGTCGAATCCGTCATCCCCGAGCCCGTCGACCGGTGCCTTCAGCAGCCGAGCCAGTTCGATCCCGGCCTCGTCGTACCCGGCGTCGGAGATCCGTTGCAGCTCCCGCAGGTCGCCGTTCCCGGTCGCGCGTCGAGTGAGCAGGAACCCGGCGTGCATGCATCCCTCGTCCAGCAGCTCACTCAGCTCCCCGAGGTCACCGGCCGCGTCGGCGAGGTCGGCCAGCCGCTCCGCGGCGGCCTCGTTGCCCTCGTCGGCCAGCTCGCGCAAGGTGTCCCGATCGAAGTTCGTGTTCGTGTTCGTGTTCGCCATGACCCCATGCTGCGACCCTGCCCCAGGGGAAAGGTCAAGTGGGACGATGGCCGGGTGATCACCATTGGACAGCTGGCGAAGTACGTCGGAGTGTCGGTCAAGACCGTCCGCGTCTATCACGACAAGGGGCTTCTCCCCGAGCCGGACCGCGACGCGTCCGGCTACCGGCGGTACGGCGCGAACGACGCCATCAGCCTGATCAAGATCCGGACGCTCGCCGAAGCCGGCGTCCCTCTGGCCCGGATCCGGGATCTGACATCGGCGACCGACGAGGAGTTCCAGCAGGCACTGCACGAGATCGACGTCGCCCTCACCGCCCGCATCGAAGGCTTGCGGGCCGCGCAAGGGCGCCTGCGCCGGCTCACCGCCGGGCACCTGGCACCCGTACCCACCGAGGTTGGCGACCATCTGGAGCACCTGGCCGGCTGGGGCTTCACACCTCGATGGGTGGAACTCCAACGCGACCTGTGGATCCTCGTGTTCGCCACCCATGCCGACCTCGCGATCACGCTGTTCCGCGACCAGGCGGACAGCCTGGCGAACCCGGTGCTACGACAGCTCTACCTCGACTACGACCACGCGCACGACCTCGATGCCGACGACCCCCGCATCGATGACCTCGCCCGCCGGATCGTCGCGGCCACCCGGGAACGCTACGGACCCGACGAGCTGCCCGGGCTGGATACGGCCTCCGAGATCCCCGCCCTCATCCAGGGCACGGTCAACGCCTCGTCCCCGGCCTGGCAGCGACTCGACACCCTCATTCGCGCACAGCTGCAGGTGTGACCAGCTCCCATCTGCTTCGGCGCACTCACGCATCGAAGCGGTACCCCATGCCGGGGGCGGTAATCAGATGGCGCGGGTGGGACGGGTCCGCTTCCAGCTTCCGCCTGAGGTGGGCCATGTACACCCGGAGGTAGTTGGTCTGCGTTCCGTAGGAGGAACCCCAGACCTCCTGAAGTAGCCGCCGCTGGCTGACGAGCCGGCCCCGGTTGCGGATCAGGACCTCCAGGAGGTGCCATTCCGTCGGCGTGAGCCGGATGTTCTTCCCTCCGCGTCTGGCCTTCTTCGCGACCAGGTCGACGGTGAACTCCGCGGTCTCGACGAAGGCTCCGTCCGAGTCGGCCGAGTCGTTGGCCCGCGTGCGCCGGGTGACGGCTCCCAGGCGGGCCAGCAGCTCGTCCATGCTGAAGGGCTTGGTGATGTAGTCGTCGGCGCCCGCGTCCAGTGCCCGGATCTTCTCCTCGGAGCCGTGACGGGCGGAGACCACCAGGACCGGCACCGGCGACCACACGCGCAGCCGCTTGAGCACCTCGATCCCGTCCATGTCGGGCAGCCCGAGGTCGAGCAGCACCACGTCCGGGCGGCGGGTCGCCACGGCGTCCAACGCCGTGCCCCCGTCCTGCGCGCAGTCCACGTCATGGTTCCGCGCCTTCAGATTGATGACCATCAACCGCGCGAGCTGCGGCTCGTCATCCACCACCAGCACCCGGGCCATCGGCGTACCGCCTTCCTGTCGTCGGTCAGCTCGATGAAACAGCGGTATCCCGGCCGTATCGGCACTCCTTGACAACGTCCATACGGCGAGGGGTGCGGCCTTGACGACACCCATACGGCATGTCGGTCCCGGAGACCAGGCAGGGGACGATCGGGGCCTCTGAATCGCCCTAGGAAAAACATTTGCCTGCCCTTTACGATGGCCTCGGGGAACACGTCCCCACCAGGCATCCCACAGCCGGACCCCCGAGGTCCGCGGATTGAAGAAGGAGCAGCAGACCCGCAATGGGTGAACCTCCCAGTACGAGCCGTGCCACGCCTTGCCCGCAGATTCTGAGCCGGGGAGCGGGGGTGGCACGGTGACCGAAGTCCTGCTGCTTCTTCTCGCGCTGGCTCTGACGCTGGCGTGCGCGGTGTTCGTAGCCGCCGAGTTCTCTCTCACCACCGTCGAGCGCAGTGAGCTCGAACGGGCCGCGAAGGCCGGTGAGCGGGGCGCCGAAGGTGCCCTGAAGGCCGCCAAGCGCCTGACCTTCCAGTTGTCCGGTGCCCAGCTGGGCATCACGGTGACCTCGCTGGTCATCGGCATGCTCGCCGAGCCGTCCGTCTCCGCCCTGCTACGAGGCCCCCTGCAGGCCGTCGGCCTGCCCGCCGGGGCCGTATCCACCACGGCGACCCTGCTGGGCGTGGCCCTGTCGACGGTCGTGCTGATGGTGGTGGGCGAGCTGGTTCCGAAGAACTGGGCGATCTCGCACCCGCTGGGCGTCGCGAAGGTCGTCGCCGGCCCGCAGCGCGCCTTCACGGCCGCGTTCGCGCCGCTGATCCGGCACCTGAACAACACCGCGAACCGCCTGGTGCGGCGCTTCGGCCTGGAGCCCGCCGAGGAGCTGGCCTCCGCGCGCACCCCGGAGGAGCTGGTCGCGCTCGTCCAGCACTCCGCCCGCGAGGGCGCGATCGAGGCCGACTCGGCCGCGCTGTTCGTCAAGACCCTGCACCTGGCCGAGCTGACCGCGGAGAACGTCATGACTCCGCGCGTGGACGTACAGGCCTTGGAAGCCCACGCCACCGCCGCCGACGCGGCGAACCTGACGCTGGCCACCGGCATCTCCCGCTTCCCGGTCTACCGAGACAGCCTGGACCACGTGATCGGCACCCTCCACATCCGCGACGTCCTCGCCCTGGAGGAGGACAAGCGCGACGGCACCCCGGTCACGGACCTGATCACGGAGCCCCTGCTGGTGCCGCACTCCCTGACTGTGGACCGGCTGCTCGGACGGCTGCGCAAGACCCGCACCATGGCCGTGGTCATCGACGATGCTGGCCCGGACCGGTACACACCCTGGCCGCTAGGTTCGCCGGTCAGGAGGTCGCGTACGAACTCACGCTGCCTCGGCCTGCCCGCTGAGCCCCAGACGGCGAGCGGAACCCGTCCCGTAGTGGACGTACTCGCGGGTCAGGCGGAACCCGGCAAGCCAGGCCAGGAGCCGGCTGGGGCGGTTGTCGCGGGAGCAGGTCCAGCTGGGTGTGCGGCCGCGGGCGGCGATGTCCTGGCAGAGGGCGGTGACGCAGGCGAGTGTGAGGTGTTGCCGACGGTGGCCGGGGTCAGCCAGGGCGGCTACGTCCTCGTACTGGCTGTGATGCTGGGGGCCGGGCGGGCCGGCATGGCGGGCGCCTGGTGTACGTAGACCATGCGCTCCCACGGGTCGATGCGACGGAAGGCGCCACCGAGGACGGGCAGGAACCGGGCCGGGGCTTCGATGTAGCCGCCCGCGAACGGAGCGAGAGCCTCCGGAGTCAGCCCGCCCGGGTCTCCGCGCAGCAGGACGTGCTCCCCGCTGGAGACCGCGACGGCCCGCGGATTCACGGGACGGTCCGCCCACCAACGGCCGTTGCCGGTGGTGATGACGTGCTCGGGGAGAGCTGCGACACCGGGGGCCCCGCCAGGGAACCAGCGGGCCAGGGCGGGCAGACGGGAGGGAAGGAGCTCGATCACGACGGATGCCGCCTAGGTCGGAGAGGAAGAGAGAGGCGGGGGCGGCCCGGGGCGATAGGCCGCCCCCGCGGGGAACCGGCGCTGGTGAGCGTCAGCGCCGGCCGGCCTCGCGGCCGGGATGGGCCGGGTACGCGGACGACGTCAGGCGGAGTGCCCGACGAGCAGGTCGGCGAGCTTGTTCAGTCGCCTGACCGTGCGTTCCTCGGTCGCGCCGACGGCGGGATCCATCTGCTCGCCGCGGTCGTAATAGGCACCGTTGACAATCTCGACGGCCGGGTCGCACAGCCGCGCGACGTGGGCGGCGCCCTCGGACGGCGTCGCGCCCTCGAATCCGTACAGCGGCCTCAGTGTGGTCTCGCAGACGCCCGGGTTGACGGAGACGGCGGTGACGCGGGGGTCGGCGGCGAAGACGGTGAGCGCGAGCTGCGACTGCGCGTAGGCGGCGAGGGGCGCGTAACGGCGGGTCCGGTTGGGGTCGTTCCAGGTGATCGACGCGGTGAGGTGCATCGAGGAGGAGACGTTGACGACCCGGCCGCCCGTGCCGTTGGTGAGTGCCGGTTCGAGCAGGTTCGTCAGCAGGTAGTGGGCGAGGAAGTTGACCTGGAAGGTGAGCTCGTTGCCGTCCGGGGTGATCGTGTGGCGCTCGGGGGCTGCGACGGCCGCGTTGTTGACCAGGGCGTCAAGGTGCGGGTGTCCGGTGATGACCCGGTTGGCGAGCCGTTCGACCTCTTCGAGGTGCGCGAAATCCGCCGCGCACGGCCGCAGGAGTTCCGCGTCGACGTCGGCGGTGGCGATGAGTCGCTTCACCGCGGCCCGGGCCTCTTCCGGGGTGCGGCCGTGGAGGAGGACGGTTGCGCCGCACTCGGCGAGCAGGCGCGCCGTCTCGTAGCCGATGCCGGAGGTGGCGCCGGTGACCATGATGGTCCGGCCGGACAGGAAGGAAGACATGAATGGTTCCAGGGGAAAGGCACGGCGGCGAACGGCCCGGTGGTCCGGGCGGTGGCCGTGGCCGTGCGGTGGGTCCCGTCTTGGTACGGGCGTGGACGTGCGCGGCCGTCAACGGGCTCTAGCGCACGGGAAGGCGAACAGGTTGCGGACCGGGCTGCGCCGGATGCGGCGGCCGGTCGTCATGGAGCAGACCGATGTTCACGTCATCCATCCAACTGGCCCGCGGGTGAGACCTCAAGCGCCATGACGGCACTCTGATGAGCCCTTGATGGATTTCACCCGAGCCCGGGGATCATGGACACCACCAGGTCGATGAGCTTGATGCCGACGAACGGCAGGACCAGGCCGCCGAAGCCGTAGACAGCCAGGTTCCGGCGCAGCAGGTCGTGGGCGGAGGCCGGCTTGTAGCGGACTCCGCGCAGGGCGAGGGGGATGAGGGCGACGATGATCAGCGCGTTGAAGATGATCGCCGAAGTGATCGCCGAGGTAGGGCTGCTCAGGCCCATGATGTTGAGGGCTTCGAGGCCCGGGTAGGCGGCCGTGAACATCGCGGGGATGATCGCGAAGTACTTCGCCACGTCGTTCGTGATCGAGAAGGTCGTGAGTGCGCCGCGTGTGATGAGGAGTTGCTTGCCGATCTCGACGATGTCGATGAGCTTGGTGGGGTTGGAGTCGAGGTCCACCATGTTCCCGGCCTCCTTGGCGGCCGAGGTGCCGGTGTTCATCGCCACGCCCACGTCCGCCTGTGCCAGCGCCGGGGCGTCGTTCGT
This sequence comes from Streptomyces sp. NPDC059957, assembly GCF_042730015.1. NCBI lineage: Bacteria > Bacillati > Actinomycetota > Actinomycetes > Kitasatosporales > Streptomycetaceae > Streptomyces > Streptomyces sp. NPDC059957. The sequence goes on from NZ_JBHWMB010000016.1 coordinate 22,914, forward strand.
GCCGTCACCGGTCATGGCGACGAGCTTTCCGCCCTCCTGCTCCCGCTTGATGAGCGCGAGCTTGTCCTCCGGGGTGGCCTCGGCGAGGTACTCGTCGACGCCGGCCTCGGCCGCGATGGCGCGGGCCGTCAGCTCGTTGTCACCGGTCACCATGACCGTACGGATCCCCATGCTGCGGAGCTCCGCGAAGCGCTCCCGGATGCCCTCCTTGACCACGTCCTTGAGGTGGATGATCCCGAGGACCCGGGGTCCGTCCCAGTCGTGGACCGCCACCAGCAACGGGGTTCCCCCTGACTCGGACACCGCGGCCGACCACTCGGCGGCTTCGGAGGACACCGTCCCGCCGCGCGCCACCACCCAGTCGCAGACCTGCTTCACCGCGCCCTTGCGGATGGCGCAGCCGGCTCCGTTGGCCCAGCTCAGGTTGATGCCGCTCATCCGGGTGCGGGCGCTGAACTCAGTGAACCGCGGGTTGCTGAGGTCCTGTTGGGCGGTCGGCTGAAGTCCGTACTGTCGGGCGAGCGCGACGACCGACCGGCCCTCGGGGGTCTCGTCGGCGAGGGAGGCCAGCTGGGCGGCGTCCGCGAGCTTGATGTGGTCGATGCCGGGGAGCGGGATGAAGGAGGTGGCCTCGCGGTTTCCGAGGGTGATGGTGCCGGTCTTGTCGAGAAGCAGGGTGTTCACGTCACCGGCCGCCTCGACTGCGCGCCCGCTCATCGCGACGACGTTGCGCTGGACGAGGCGGTCCATGCCAGCGATGCCGATCGCCGAGAGCAGGGCGCCGATGGTGGTGGGGATGAGCGTGACAAGGAGGGCCACCAGGACGGTGGTGGTCTGGGCGGCGCCCGCGTACGCGGCCATCGGCTGGATGGAGACCACGATCAGGATGAAGATGACCGTGAGGGCGGCCAGCAGGATGTTGAGCGCGATCTCGTTCGGGGTCTTCTGCCGGGACGCGCCCTCGACCAGCGCGATCATCCGGTCCATGAAGCTCTGCCCTGGGCGCGAGGTGACGCGTACGACGATCGAGTCGGAGAGCACGGTGGTTCCACCCGTGACACCGCTGCGATCGCCGCCGGCTTCCCGGATCACCGCCGCCGATTCGCCGGTCACGGCGGATTCGTCGACGGCCGCGGCACCGTCGATGACGTCGCCGTCCGCCGGGATCAGCTCCCCCGCCTCCACCAGGACGACGTCCAGGGGTTGCAGCTCGCTCGGGGCGACGGCCTCCGTCTCGGCGTTCCGCGGGTTCGTGCCGTACGTCCAGTGCCGCAGCCGCAGCGCGACGGTGTCGGTACGGGCCTTGCGCAGCGACTCGGCCTGGGCCCGGCCGCGGCCTTCGGCGACTGCCTCGGCGAAGTTGGCGAAGATCACCGTCAGCCAGAGCCAGACGCTGATCACCCAGGTGAAGACCGACGGGTGGAAGAGCGCCGAGAGCGTGGTCAGTACGGAGCCGACCGCGACGACGAACAGCACGGGCTTTCGGATCAGTTCACGGGGTTGGAGCTTGCGCAGGGCCTCCCGGAGGGAGGCTCCCGGCCGTATCGACTCCAGCAGGGGCCCTCTGCGGGGGCGCCTTTGGGGCGGCCTGTTGACCGGAGCCGGGGACGGGGACGGGACGGGAGGTACCTGCCGGGTGGCGGCGGGAGACATGAGAGTGAGAGACCTTCTGGTCGATTCGGCACAGCCGGAAGGAGGTGTGCACCGCCGGGGATCCGTCCCGTGTGGGACCCCCTCCGGCTCGTCGCGTGACGTTGGGATCCCCGGCGGTGGAACGAGCAGGAACCTACCGGTCGTCATGACACTGGCGGCCCTGCCCAGCCTGAAATTGGTGCCGTCTTGACGGCGGTACGGTGAATCGCGTCAGGACTCCGTGAACGGGGCATCAAGGAGTACCTGTTCGGTCTGCGGCGCGCCGAGGCGGAAGCGCAGTCGGCAGATCGCGGCGTCGGTGTCGCGGCGGACGGCGTGGGCCACGACGGAGCCGCGCTGGTTCTGGAGCATCCGCTGCCACAGGTGGGCGGGTTCGGTCTCCGGGATGAGCACGGTGACCTGGGTGCCCGCGTGGGTCTGCGCCAGCTTGCGGACGTACGCCGATATCGGGCGGCCCAACGCACGCTTCTCCGAAGGGAGTTCGATGAGTTCCACGCCGGGGTTCCACAGCTCCCAGTCCCGACGGAGGGCGTCGGCCGACTGCCGGTCCTCATCCGTGCGGTGGGTGACCGTGACCGCCAGGACTTCGTCGCCGAGCGAACGGGCGGCGGTGAGGGCCTGGCAGGTCAGACGGGACAGCCCCGATACGGGAACCACGACCAGCGAGTGTGCCCGGTGCGGCGGCTGCGGGACGCGGCCCAGTTCGAGGCGTTCCCCGATCTCGGCATACGCGCGGTGGACCTTCTCGAAGCCGAGGACGATCAGGGGCAGGGCGAGGACGATCAGCCAGGCGCCCTCGGTGAACTTGGTGGCCGTGACGACCACCGCGGAGACGCCGGTCAGCAGGGCGCCGAAGCCGTTGAGTGCGGCCTTCGCCTGCCAGCCCTTCGGGCGCTCTCCGTACCAGTGCAGGACCATGCCGACCTGGCAGATGGTGAAGCCGACGAAGACGCCGATCGCGAAGAGCGGGACGAGGGTGTTGGTGTCACCGCCGGAGAAGACGAGGAGTGCGGCCGAGACGAGCGCAAGCCAGACGACACCGTGGCGGTGCACCTGTCGGTCGGCCTTGAGCGCGAAGAAGTGCGGCATGTGGTTATCGCGGGCCAGCAGGCTCATCAGGACGGGCAGCCCGCCGAAGGAAGTGTTCGCGGCGAGCGCGAGGAGCACCATCGTGGCGAACTGGACCACGTAGAAGGCCGCGTTGTGCCCGAACGAGGCATCCGCCAGCTGGGCGAGGACGGTCACGCCCTCCACCGGCTGGAGGTGGAAGCGGCCGATGAGGATCGACAGGCCGATCAGCATCACGCCGAGGAGAGCGCCAAGGGCGACCTCGGTGCGCTGCGCGCGGCGGGCGGCCGGGGCGCGGAAGGACGGCACCGCGTTGGCCACGGCCTCGACGCCCGTCAGGGCCGAGCAGCCGGCCGCGAAGGCCTTCAGGAGCAGGAGCGCGCCGACGGTGGTGGCGCCCTCGCCGAGCGCGGAGGCGTGACCGGCGGCGGAGGCGGTGCTGACGGGGCCGTCGCGGAAGAGGCCCACGGTGATCATCGCGAGGATCGAGCCGACGAAGAGCGCGGTCGGTAGGAGGAAGGCCTTGGCGGAGTCGACGACCCCGCGCAGGTTCACGGCGGTGACCAGGACCAGAACCGCGAGGCAGATCCAGACGCGCTCGCCGTGCAGGTCCGGGAAGGCCGAGGTCAGCGCGGCCACGCCGGCGGTGACGGACACCGCGACGTTGAGCACGTAGTCGAGGATCAGCGAGGCGGCGGCGACCAGGCTCGTACGCCGGCCCAGGTGCCGCTTGGCGACGGCGTAGGAACCACCGCCGTCGGGGAAGGCGGCGATCACCTGGCGGTACGAGGCCACCAGTACGGCGAGGAGTGCGGCGATCGCGAGGGTGACCGGGAGGGTGAACCCCATCCCGTACGCACCGGCGGCGGCCAGGACGAGGACGATCGACTCCGGGCCGTACGCGACGGAGGCCATCGCGTCGAGCGACAGCGCGGCCAGGCCCTGCACGGCCGTCAGCTTGTGCCGGTCCCCCGTCACGATCGCGCCGGTATCAGGGGGCTCCTCCTGGCCCGGCCCCTGATCTGCCGTGGTCGCTTTTCCTACCTGTATGGCCATGTCGCCGTTCCCTCCGAATGAGCAAAGTGAGGACAGCGTCGAAGGCGTACGGCGTGGCCGCCAGCACTCTTGGCGTGATCCATACGGCCACCCCGCCACTCTTCACGCGATCCATACGAGTCGGGGTGCGGACGGCGTCAGAGCTCCGTCAAGAGGCGGTGTCGCACGTTGCGTGGGCGCCACGGAGGGGCAGCCTTGATGGAGGTGGAACATTCACGACCAGGGCAAACAGGAGAAGGATCTGATGAACGCGGAGAACGTGGTCGGACTGGTGATCGCCCTCGCACTGCTCGGCTATCTCGTCTTCGCTCTGATCAAGCCCGACAGGTTCTGAAAAGGCGCTTTCTGAACGGCACTCCGCGTCACGATCGGCTCGTCCGGACGGGAGGCATCACATGTCCGGGTACTGGTGGTTCCGGCTCCGCGACCGCATCGCCCTGGTCGCGGCCCTCGTCGCTCCCTTCTTGGTGGCGCTCGTCCTCGTGCCCTTCCGTACGGGTCTTTCCGCAACGAACGAGGCGCTGATCCTGGTCGTCGCGGTGGTCGCCGTGGCTGCCCTGGGCAGCCGGGTGGCGGGAGCGGTGGCCGCTCTCTCGGCGGCGGCCTGGTTCGACTTCTTCCTGACCAGGCCCTACCAGCGGTTCACCATCTCCGACCGCGCGGACATCGAGACGGCCGTCCTCCTGCTCGTCGTCGGCCTGATCGTCTCGCAGCTCGCCGTACGCGCCCGCCGCCTCCAAGCGGTCGTGGTCACCGACACCGCCCACCTGTCGAGCCTCCAGGGCACCGCCCGCCTCGCCGAGGACGGCGGCTCACCGGATGCGGTGGTCGAGTACGTGCGCCGGGAGCTGGTGGGCCTGCTGGGGCTCCGCGGCTGCCGTTTCGAGTACGGGACCTTGATGGGGAACCTGCCGCGCCTGGAACACGGCGGCGGCGTGTGGCTGCGCAGTCCGGGGCGGATCACGGAGTACGCGGACTGGCCCGACGGTGCGACCGAGCTGCGGGCCGTCGGAGGCGGGCACTACTACGGCCGCTTCCTCCTCGACCCGTACCCCGGCCGGCCCCTTCCGCCCGAGGAAGCCCGCCTGGTGGCCGTCGCGCTGGCCGCGCAGGCCGGTTCCGCTCTGGACTCTGCCGGCCTCTCCCACCAGGGCTGATCCGCTCGTCGACGGCCTTTCCCGTAAGGGCGGCGTTAAGAGTTCCGGTGCGCCCGTAAGGAGCCCGTCAAGGCGTCTTAACGCCGGGGTGAAGACACGGTTATCTCGTCATCGGCCATCTGGCCGATTCACCAACTTCCTCTTCACTCAGGAGCTCACGATGGCCGACCTGGCCTTCGTCGTCACCACGGTCGCGGTGTTCGCGCTGGTGGCTCTCATCGCCCGAGGGGTGGCCAAGCTGTGACCGTCGAGAACATCGTCGGCCTCGTCGTGGCCGTCTCCCTGCTGGGTTACCTCATCCTCGCCCTTGTGTACCCGGAGAGGTTCTAGCCACCGATGAGCCCCGTACTCGCTGGTGTGCTCCAGCTCCTCGCACTGATCGCCGCGCTCGCACTGGCCTACCGCCCCCTGGGCGACTACATGGCCAAGGTCTACTCCTCCGAGAAGCACTACAAGCCGGAGAAGTGGATCTACAAGGCCATCGGCGCCAACCCGTCGGCCGAAATGCGCTGGCCCGCCTACCTGCGCGGCGTTCTCGCCTTCTCCGCCGTGAGCGTCCTCTTCCTCTACGGCCTGCAGCGGGCCCAGGGCATCCTGCCCGGCTCGCTCGGCTTCTCCGCGATCGACCCGGACCAGGCCTTCAACACGGCCGCGTCCTTCGTCGCGAACACCAACTGGCAGTCGTACTACGGCGAGCAGGCCATGGGCCACGTCGTCCAGACCGGCGGCCTGGCGGTGCAGAACTTCGTCTCCGCCGCCGTGGGCATGGCCGTCGCCGTCGCTCTCGTACGGGGCTTCGCGCGCTCCCGCACCGGCGAACTCGGCAACTTCTGGTCGGACCTGGTGCGCGGCACCGTCCGCATCCTGCTGCCGATCTCCGTGATCGGCGCGATCATCCTGGTCGCCTGCGGTGTCATGCAGAACTTCGCCGGCATCCACGAGGTCGGCCAGTTCATGGGCGGCACCCAGCAGTGGAACGGCGGTGCGGTCGCCTCGCAGGAGGTCATCAAGGAGCTGGGCACGAACGGCGGCGGCTACTTCAACGCCAACTCGGCCCACCCCTTCGAGAACCCGACGCCGTTCTCGAACCTCTTCGAGATCTTCCTGATCCTGGTCATCCCCTTCGCGATGACCCGCACCTTCGGCCGCATGGTCGGAAACCTGCGCCAGGGCTACGCGATCCTCGCGACGATGGGCATCATCTGGATCGTCTTCACCGGTCTGATGATGTGGACCGAGTTCAACCACCACGGCCCGGCGCTCGACGCGGCCGGCGGGGCGATGGAGGGCAAGGAGACCCGGTACGGCATCGCCGCCTCCTCGATCTTCTCCGTCGCGACCACCCTCACTTCCACGGGTGCGGTCAACTCCTTCCACTCCTCCTACACCGGCCTCGGCGGCGGCATCCAGCTCCTGGGCATGCAGCTCGGCGAGATCGCGCCCGGCGGCGTCGGCTCCGGCCTCTACGGCATGCTGATCATGGCGATCATCGCGGTGTTCATCGCCGGCCTGATGGTCGGCCGCACCCCCGAGTACCTCGGCAAGAAGATCGGCACCCGCCAGATCAAGTTCGCGGCCTGCTACATCCTCATCACCCCGGCCCTGGTCCTGTGCTTCACCGCGGCGGCCATGGCGCTGCCCACCCCGGGCAACTCGATGACGAACTCCGGGGCGCACGGATTCTCCGAGATCCTCTACGCCTACACCTCGGGCGCCAACAACAACGGCTCCGCCTTCGCGGGCCTGAACGCCGACACGCAGTGGTTCAACAGCACCATCGGCATCGCGATGCTGCTGGGCCGCTTCCTGCCGATGGCGTTCGTCCTCGCGCTGGCCGGCTCGCTCGCCGAGCAGAAGCCCGTCCCCGAGACGGCGGGCACGCTCCGCACGGACAAGCCGCTCTACGCGGGCCTGCTCGTCGGCACGATCATCATCATCACCGGTCTGACCTACTTCCCGGCCCTGGCGCTGGGACCGCTCGCCGAAGGGCTCGCATCATGAGCACCGCCACACCCACCAGGGCTCCGCACCAGGACGTGCCCACCGGCCACAAGCCGGACTCCGGGCGCGTGGGCGGCGGCCTCTTCGACCCGAAGCAGCTGCTGAAGTCCTTCCCCGACGCGGTGCGCAAGCTCGACCCGCGCGTCATGATCAAGTCGCCGGTCATGTTCGTCGTCCTCATCGGCTCGGTCGTCACCACGGTGCTGGCGATCAAGGACCCGACGGACTGGTTCGGCTGGGCCATCACGGCCTGGCTGTGGCTGACCACGATCTTCGCCAACCTCGCCGAGGCCGTCGCGGAGGGCCGCGGCAAGGCTCAGGCCGACACGCTGCGCAAGGCCAAGACCGACACCGTCGCCCGCCGGCTCAACGGCTCGGTGGAAGAGCAGGTGCCGGGGACGGAGCTTCGTATCGGCGACCTCGTGGTCTGCGAGGCCGGCGACATCATCCCCGGCGACGGCGACGTCGTCGAAGGCGTCGCCTCCGTCGACGAATCCGCCATCACCGGCGAGTCCGCTCCGGTGATCCGCGAGTCGGGCGGCGACCGCTCGGCCGTCACGGGCGGCACGAAGGTGCTCTCCGACCGGATCGCCATCAAGATCACGACGAAGCCCGGCGAGACCTTCATCGACCGCATGATCGCCCTCGTCGAGGGCGCGGCCCGGCAGAAGACGCCCAACGAGATCGCACTGAACATCCTGCTGGCCTCGCTGACCATCGTCTTCCTGCTGGCCGTCGTCACCCTGCAGCCGTTCGCGATCTACGCGGGCGCCGAGCAGTCGATGATCGTCCTCACCGCACTCCTCGTCTGTCTGATCCCGACCACCATCGGCGCCCTGCTCTCCGCCATCGGCATCGCCGGCATGGACCGGCTCGTGCAGCGCAACGTCCTGGCCATGTCCGGCCGTGCGGTGGAGGCAGCGGGCGACGTCTCGACGCTCCTCCTCGACAAGACCGGCACCATCACCCTCGGCAACCGCCAGGCCGCCGAGTTCGTACCCGTCAAGGGCACCACCGAGGCCGAGCTGGCGGACGCCGCCCAGCTGTCCTCCCTCGCGGACGAGACCCCCGAGGGCCGCTCCATCGTCGTCCTCGCCAAGGGCAAGTACGGCCTGCGCGAACGCAACCAGGGCGAGCTGACGCACGCCACTTGGATCGAGTTCACCGCCCAGACCCGCATGTCGGGCGTGGACGTCGACGGGAAGCAGACCCGCAAGGGGGCGACCGGCTCGGTCGTCGCATGGGTCAAGGAGCAGGGCGGTCAGGTCGCCGAGGACGCGCAGGCGCTCACGGACCGCATCTCCCAGGCCGGTGGTACTCCGCTGCTGGTGGCGGTCAAGGACGACAAGGGTGCCCGGGTCCTGGGTGTCATCCACCTCAAGGACGTGGTCAAGGAGGGCATGCGCGAACGCTTCGACGAGCTGCGGCGCATGGGCATCAAGACCATCATGATCACCGGCGACAACCCGCTGACTGCCAAGGCCATCGCCGAAGAAGCGGGCGTGGACGACTTCCTGGCGGAAGCCACCCCCGAGGACAAGATGGCCCTGATCAAGCGGGAGCAGGCGGGCGGCAAGCTCGTCGCCATGACGGGCGACGGTACGAACGACGCCCCGGCCCTCGCCCAGGCGGACGTCGGCGTCGCGATGAACACCGGCACCTCGGCCGCCAAGGAGGCCGGGAACATGGTGGACCTGGACTCCAACCCCACCAAGCTCATCGAAATCGTGGAGATCGGCAAGCAGTTGCTGATCACCCGCGGCGCGCTGACCACCTTCTCCATCGCCAACGACGTCGCGAAGTACTTCGCGATCATCCCGGCCATGTTCGCGGTGGTCTACCCGGGCCTGGACAAGCTCAACATCATGGGCCTGACCTCTCCGGAATCGGCGATCCTCTCCGCGGTCATCTTCAACGCGCTGATCATCATCGCCCTGGTCCCGCTCGCCCTGAAGGGCGTCCAGTACCGGCCCACCAGCGCGGACAAGATGCTCCGCCGGAACCTGGGGCTGTACGGCGTGGGCGGTCTGATCGCCCCGTTCATCGGCATCAAGGTCATCGACATGCTCATCTCCCTCATCCCCGGCCTCTCCTGATTAGGAACGTGCTGATCCGTCATGAGCAACTCTGTAGGCACCACAGCGCGCCTGATCGGTGCGGGCCTCCGAGCCCTTCTCGTTCTGACCGTGATCTGCGGGGTCATCTACCCGCTCGCCGTCACCGGGATCTCACAGGTCCTGTTCAACGACAAGGCCAACGGCTCCGAGATCAAGGACAAGAGCGGCCAGGTCGTCGGCTCCTCCCTCATCGGCCAGAGCTACAACCTGCCGAAGAAGGACCCCAACGACGCCGAAGAGGCCTCCAAGCCGGACCTCAAGTGGTTCCAGCCGCGCCCCTCCAACGGCCTCGGCGCCAACAGCGTCAACACGCAGTACTCGCTGATCCTTTCGGGCGCCACCAACCGCTCCGCCGACAACGGCGCCGTCAACGGCAAGTGCACCGACCAGGCGGAGGAGGGCACCCTCTGCGCCCAGGTCCTCGCCGCCAAGGACGCCGTCATCGCTGACAACTCCACGGCCGACTACCAGGTCAAGCCCGAGGACGTGCCGGCCGACGCCGTCACCTCCTCCGGCTCCGGCCTCGACCCCGACATCTCCCCCGAGTACGCGAAGCTCCAGATCCGCCGCGTCGCCGAGCAGAACAAGCTCGACGTCAAGCAGGTCGAGAAGCTCGTCGCCGACCACACCACGGGCCGCACCCTCGGCTTCATGGGCGAACCCCGCGTCAACGTCCTCGAGCTCAACACCACCCTCAAGGCACTGGCCAAGGGCTGACGTTCTCCAGAAGCAAGGCTCTGGAGCCGGCGGGACGCGGCGCTTCCGCGCCCCGCCGGCTCCGACCCGTATCCACTGAAAAGGAGGAAGGCCCCACACCGATGATCAAGGTGCTGGTGGTGGAAGACGACGCCCAGCTCATCCGCGCGCTCAGGATCAACCTGGAGGCACGGAAGTTCGGGGTCGAGACGACTTCCGAGGGAAACACCGCCCTGAGGCTGGCAGCCACGCGCAAGCCGGACGTCATCCTGCTGGACCTCGGTCTGCCGGACATGGACGGCATCGACGTCATCAAGGAGGTACGGAAGAGCAGCGGGGTGCCGATCCTCGTCCTCTCCGCCCGCCACACCTCCGAGGAGAAGATCCGCGCCCTGGACGCGGGCGCCGACGACTACGTCACGAAGCCGTTCAGCCTGGACGAACTCCTCGCCCGGCTGCGGGCCGCCGTACGCCGCCAGGAAGTCCCGGCACCGTCCGACGAGGTCGCGGTGATCGAGACCGACGACTTCGCCGTCGACCTGATCGCCAAGAAGGTCCGACGGGGGGATCGCACGGTGCGGCTCACCCCCACCGAATGGCACATCCTGGAGATCCTCATCACCAACCCCGGCCGACTGATCACCCAGAGCAAGCTGTTGCTGGACGTCTGGGGCCCGACGTACTCCGAGCACACCAACTACCTGCGCGTGTACATGGCCCAGCTCCGCCGCAAACTGGAAGCGGACCCCTCGCACCCGAGGTACCTGATCACCGAGCCCGGCATGGGCTACCGCTTCGAGGGATGACGCAAAAAATGGGACGCGGCAAGTTTCGTATCTACCTGGGCTCGGCCCCCGGCGTCGGCAAGACGTACGCGATGCTCTCGGAGGGCCACCGCCGGGTGGAGCGCGGCACCGACGTCGTCGTCGCCTTCGTCGAGCACCATAACCGTCCGCGCACCGAGGTGATGCTGCACGGGCTGGAACAGATCCCCCGGCGCGAGCTGAAGTACCGGGACGCCACCTTCACCGAGATGGACGTGGACGCGATCCTCGCGCGCCGCCCCGCCGTCGCTCTCGTGGACGAACTCGCCCACACCAACGTCCCCGGCTCGCGCAACACCAAGCGCTGGCAGGACGTCGAGGAACTCCTCCAGGCCGGCATCGACGTGGTCTCCACCGTCAACATCCAGCACCTGGAATCCCTCGGCGATGTCGTCGAGACGATCACCGGTGTCCGTCAGCGCGAGACCGTACCCGACGAAGTGGTGCGCCGGGCCGACCAGATCGAGCTCGTCGACATGTCCCCGCAGGCCCTGCGCCGCCGCATGGCCCACGGCAACATCTACAAGTCCGACAAGGTCGACGCCGCCCTCTCCAACTACTTCCGCCCCGGCAACCTGACCGCGCTGCGCGAGCTCGCGCTGCTCTGGGTCGCCGACCGGGTCGACGAGTACCTCCAGGAGTATCGGGGCGAGCACAACATCCGCTCCACCTGGCAGGCTCGCGAGCGCATCCTCGTCGGCCTCACCGGCGGCCCGGAAGGCCGTACGCTCATCCGCCGCGCCGCGCGCCTCGCCGAAAAGGGCTCGGGCGGCGAGGTGCTGGCCGTCTACATCGCCCGCAGCGACGGGCTGACCGCAGCCTCCCCCAAGGAACTCGCCGTCCAGCGCACCCTGGTCGAGGACCTCGGCGGTACCTTTCACCACGTCATCGGCGACAACGTCCCCGACGCACTCCTGGAGTTCGCCCGCGGGTGCAACGCCACTCAGATCGTCCTCGGCGTCAGCCGACGCCGCTCCTGGCAGTCCGTGTTCAGCCCCGGCGTCAGCGCCACCGTCGCCCGGGAATCCGGCCCCGACCTCGACGTCCACATCGTCACCCACGACGAGATGGCCAAGGGCAGAGGACTGCCCGTCGCACGTGGCGCGCGGCTCGGCAGACTCCGGGTCGTCTGGGGCTGGCTGGTCGGTGTCGTCGGCCCCGCGCTGCTCACGGTGCTGCTCAGCCAGGTCGTCCCCGAGCTCGGGCTCGCCAACGACATGCTGCTCTTCCTCACCTTCACGGTGGCGGCCGCCATGCTCGGCGGGCTGCTGCCCGCGCTGGCCTCGGCGGCCTTCGGGTCCCTGCTGCTGAACTACTACTTCACCCCGCCGCTGCACGAGTTCACGATCTCCGACCCCAAGAACATCGTCGCCATCGCGATCTTCGTCGGCGTGGCCGTGTCCGTGGCCTCCGTGGTCGATCTGGCCGCCCGCCGCACCCACCAAGCCGCCCGGCTGCGCGCCGAGTCCGAGATCCTCTCCTTCCTCGCCGGCAGCATCCTGCGTGGAGAAACCGCCCTCGACGCCCTGCTGGATCGCGTGCGCGAAACCTTCGCCATGGAATCCGTGGCACTGCTGGAGCGCGGTACGGAGGTCGACCCGTGGACCTGCGCGGGCAGCACCGGCCGCAACCCGGTCACCCGCCCCGAGGACGCCGACGTGGACATGCCCATCGGCGAGAACATGGCCCTCGCCCTGACCGGCCGTGTCCTGCCCGCCGAGGATCGCCGGGTCCTCGGTGCCTTCGCCGCCCAGGCAGCCGTCGTACTCGACCGCCAGCGCCTGGTCGACGATGCCGAGGAGGCGCGCCGTCTCATCGAGGGCAATCAGATCCGCACCGCGCTCCTCGCCGCAGTCAGCCACGATCTACGCACCCCGCTCGCCGGCATCAAGGTCTCCGTCACCTCTCTTCGCTCCACCGACGTCGACTGGTCCGAGGAGGACCGGGCCGACCTGCTGGAAGGCATCGAAGACGGCGCCGATCGCCTCGACCACCTGATCGGCAACCTCCTGGACATGTCCCGCCTCCAGACGGGCACCGTCGTCCCGATCATCCGCGAGACCGACCTCGACGAGGTCGTCCCGATGGCCCTGGCCGGAGTACCCGACGACAGCGTGGCCCTCGACATCCCCGAGACGCTCCCCATGGTCGCCGTCGACCGCGGACTCCTGGAACGGGCCGTCGCCAACCTCGTCGAGAACGCGGTCAAGTACAACCCCGCCGGTGAGACCGTCCTGGTGTCCGCCAGCACTCTCGGCGCGCGCATCGAGGTCCGCGTCGTAGACCGCGGCCCCGGCGTCCCCGACGAGGCCAAAGACCGGATATTCGAACCCTTCCAGCGGTACGGGGACGCCCCCGCGGGCGCCGGAGTCGGGCTCGGCCTGGCGGTCGCCCGGGGCTTCCTCGAAGCCATGGACGGCACCCTGACCGCCGAGGACACCCCCGGCGGCGGACTCACCATGGTGATCACCCTGCCCCTCAAGGACGGGGCACCGCAGCCGCTCCCCGACCTCCCGGACGAGGCCACCACCTGAGCTGCCCCGTCCCGGCCGTCGGCGCCGACGCGCTGAAGATCCTCCTCAGCGGGTCGGCGGTCACACGTCCCAGGTGACCGGGAGGCTCTTCACCCCGTAGATGTCCGCGGTCTCCGGGCGCAGCGCAACCTTCTCGGCCGGTACGGCCAGGCGCAGCGTGGGGAATCGGCCCAGCAGCGCGGAGAACGCGACGCGCATCTCGACGCGGGCCAGCTGCGCACCGAGGCACAGGTGGATGCCGTGCCCGAAGGCCAGGTGCCCGCCGGAGTCCCTGCCAAGGTCGAGCGCGTGGGGATCCGCGTAGCGCTCGGGGTCACGGTTGGCGGTGTTGTACGACAGGACCACCGTCGTGCCGGCCTCGATGGTCTGGCCGCCCACCTCGACGTCCTCCAATGCCGTCCTCATGAACGACTTGGCGACGCTCAGATACCGCAGCAGCTCCTCCACGGCCTGGTCCACGAGCGCGGGATCGGCGCGCAGGGCCGCCAGTTGCTCCGGATTCTGCAGCAGCGCGAAGGCCCCGAGGGCCAGCATGTTCGCGGTGGTGTCGAATCCGGCCGCCAGCAGGATCAGGCTGATCCCCTGCAGCTCCTCGTCGCCGGTCTCCCCATTCATGAACTTGTCGATCTGCTCCTGGAACGAGGCCCGGTCCTCGTACGGCACTCCCAGCAGCTCACAGATGATGATGGTGGGGATGGGCTTGGCGAACGCGGTCACCAGGTCCACCGCCGGCCCGGTCTCCTCCATGGCGTCCAGGCAGTCCTTGGTGATCTGCTCTATGCGCTCGGTCAGCAGTCGCATCCGCCGCGCGGTGAACTTGCCCACCAGGGGCTTCCGGTAGCGCCCGTGCTGCGGTTCGTCCATGAGGAGGAACTCCCCGGGCGGCGCCGGAGGGATCTCGAAGTCGACCACGTTCAGCAGCTCCTTGCGCGAGCTGAACCGCGGGTCGGCCAGGACCGACCGGACCAGGTCGTATCCGGTGATCATCCAGCCGGGTTTCCCGCCGGGGTGGGTGTAGCGGCTGATCGAACCGTGCCTGCGGGCTTCGATCAGTTCTGCCGGCGGGTCGAAGGGACAACCGGGCTGACGCTCCGTCGGCAGCGTCGTGACAGTGTGGAGGGGCGATCATCGAGCTGGCGGGCAGGGCAGGGCTGCCCCGGATGACGGCGCGCGTGCACGTCGACTGCTGCTGTCCGGACACTGCCGTCGGACAGCGGCCGGCCAAGGTGGGAACGTTCCTGGAGCGGGTCGTCGAGGACATGATGGAGTCGGCCGACCACTGGCGCGCCTTCCTGGCGTAGATGAGGTGTCCGCGCCCCTAGACGGGAACTGGAAGAGCAGCCGGCAGCGAGAGGGTCATCGTCAAGCCGCCTCCCGGAGTGTCCTCGGGGGTGAGCGTGCCGCCCATCGCCTCGGCGAGACCTCGGGAGAGCGCGAGGCCGAGCCCGACGCCCGTGGTGTTGTCGGTGTCGCCGAGGCGCTGGAACGGCACGAAGGCGTTCTCGCGGTCCGCCGCGGGGATTCCGGGCCCGCGGTCGACGACCCGGATCTCGACCCGGTCGTCGAACGCGCTGGCCGTCAGCAGTACGTGCCGTCCGGGCGGAGTGTGCCGGGCGGCGTTGCTCAGCAGGTTGGCGACCACGCGCTCCAGCAGCGGCGGATCGGCCAGCACGGCCGGAGCCTGCTCCAGGCTCAGGACATCGACGTCGGGCGTGTCGGCGGGCAGGCCGTCCAGCGCGGCCGGCAATACCTCCATCAGGTGGGTGGCCCGTAGGTCCAACTTCAAGGCCCCGGCCTGCAGTCGGCTCATGTCCAGGAGGTTTTCGACGAGCCGGTTGAGCCGGGCCATCGACTCGTCGGCAGTGGCCAGGAGTTCGTTCCGGTCCTCTTCGCTGAACTCCACGTCGCTGGCCCGCAGTGACTCGATGGCCGCCCAGCCCGCGGCGAGCGGGGTCCGCAGGTCGTGGCTGACCGCGGCGAGGAGGGCGGTACGCATCCGGTCGGCGGCCTTGACGGGTTCGATCTCGGCGGCCGCCTCGGCGAGCCGGGCCCGTTCGACCGCGACGGTGACGTGCGCGGCGAAGGCCGCCAGGACGCGCCGGTCGGAGGAGGGCAGCGGACGTCCCCGTAGGACGAGACGCGCGCCCCCTCCCACCGGGACCTGAACGACGGAGGCGTCCCCCACGACCGGATCGTCGACGAGTTCCACGGAGTCCATGCCGAAGGTCTCCCGCGTCCGCTCCAGGAGTGCGGGAACGGCCTGGTCTCCCCGCACGATGGAACCGGCCAGCGAGGAGAGCGTCTCCGCTTCCGCCGTCGCCCGGGCGGCCCGGCGTGACAGCCTCAGCGACCGGTCGACGGCCGCCGCAACGGTCCCCGCGACGACGGCGAACACCACGAGCGCGAGGATGTTGTTGGGCTCGGCGATGGTGAACTCGCCGACCGGCGGGATGAACCAGTAGTTCAGCAGGAGCGAAGCGGTCACGGACGCGACCAGGGCCGACACCACTCCCCCCACGCAGGCGACCCCGACCACCACCAGCAAGTACAAGAGTGCCTCGCTGGTGAGGTTGAGACTGCCGCGGGTGTGGTCGAGCAGGAACGTGAGCACGAGCGGGAGCACGAGCCCGAGAACCGGTCCGGCGATCAGTCGGGAGGTCGGCAGTGTCTGCCGTCTAGACGGCAACAGCCTTCCGCCGCCCGCCCGTTCGTGGGTGACCATGTGGACGTCGATGTCCTCGGAGAGCCCGACGATCGTCTCGCCCGTGCCCCGCCCGGTCAGGAACCGCTCGGTACGGCCGCGCCGGCTCGTGCCGAGGACCAGCTGCGTGGCGTTCTCCGCATGGGCGAACTCGGTGAGCGCCGTGGGTACGTCGTCGCCGACCAGGGAGTGGTAGCTGCCTCCGAGGCTTTCGACGAGCGCGCGCTGCCGGATCAGAGCGGATGCCGAGGCCCCCGCGGCCAGGCCGTCGCTGCGCGTGATGTGCACGGCGAGGAGATCGCCGCCCGCCGAGCGGGCGGCGATCCTGGCCGCCCGCCGGATGAGCGTGTCGCCCTCGGGGCCACCGGTGATCGCCACGACCACCCGTTCCCGGGTCTCCCACACTCCCCCTATCCCGTGCTCGGCTCTGTACTTCTGCAGCGCCTCGTCCACCCGCCCGGCCAGCCACAACAGGGCCAGCTCCCGCAACGCGGTGAGGTTACCGATCCGGAAGTAGTTGGACAGCGCAGCGTCGACCTTCTCCGGGGCGTAGATGTTCCCGTGCGCCATGCGTCGCCGCAGCGCTTCGGGCGGCAGGTCCACCAGCTCGATCTCGTCGGCCCGGCGCACCACTTCGTCCGGCACGGTCTCGTGCTGCGGCACCTTGGTGATCTTCTCGACCACGTCGTTGAGGGATTCCAGGTGCTGGATGTTGACGGCGGTGATCACGTCGATCCCGGCCGCGAGCAGCGCCTCCACCTCCTGCCAGCGCTTGGCCGGGCTCCCGCCGGGGACGACGGAGTGGGCGAGCTCGTCGACGAGCGCTACCTCAGGCCGCCGCTCCAGAACCGCTTGCAGGTCCATCTCCGCGAACCGGCTCCCCCGGTAGTCGCGTTCCGCGCGCGGCAGCATCTCCAGACCGGCCAGCTTCGCCTCGGTCATCCGGCGCCCGTGGCATTCGACGAAGGCGACGACCACATCCGTCCCGCGGTCCGCCCGGCGTCGGCCCTCGTCCAGCATCCGGTACGTTTTGCCCACACCGGGGGCCGCCCCGAGAAAGACCTTCAGCCTTCCGGGTCTGGCAACCGCCTCCGCCACGACACGTGCCTCCTCACCCCGAAACCCGCCCCGATCCGCGCAGAGGGCTTCCCTGGCCGGCAGAGGCACACAAGTGCTGCTGACGATCATCATCGGGTGAGATTCGGCCGGATCACGGCAGCTGAGGAAGACATTGACGCTGCCCTGACGCACCCATGCGAACAGGGTGACGGCGGTGTGCCGGGAAGTCTGGTCGGCGTGACGGGTCACGTGGCCCCGATCTCGACTCCAGGGGCCCAAGGGGCGGCATGCGCGGCGTCGGTACGGTCTTGCTTCTTGTCGCCCTCGCCACCCTCGTGGCGACCGGCGCCCGCCCCTGGCACATACCCGCGCCCTCGCTGCTCGTCGTCGCCCAGGTCAGATCGGTGACGCTCTGGTGGGGATGGCAGGACCGGGACCCCCCTCCGGTCCCGGCCCCACGTCTCAGACGAGCAGCCGGGTCTCGGCGCTCGGCAGTTTGCTCCACCAGTGGCCGTACCGCCGGTAGACCTCCGGTTCGCGGTCGGCCAGGAAGGCCGTCAGCGCCCGGGCCTCGCCCGCGAGCGCCTCCCAGACCTCCTCCGGCAGGGGGTGGAAGGCGGTCGCCTCGATCCCGCCGTCGGCGCCGGCCGGACGCCACACGCCGGCGACGTGGCCGTCGACCAGCAGGGTCGCCAGGGTGTCGCCGTTCATCCGCGCCACGAGCCCCCGGTACTGCGGCGGGACGATGCGGCTCCGGTCGCAGTACGCGAGCAGCACGCTGTCCCACATGGCCATCAGCCGGGGCGGCGCCGGCGTGTCCTCCTCCGGACGCGGTGCGCCCCGGACGTCGAACAGCTCCTCGCCGTCCGGCCCCGCCAGCCGCTCCAGCCTCCCGGAGAGCTCCAGCGCCCGCAGCGCCTGGCGGACTCTGGTCCGCTGGACCAGGGAGAACTGCGCCACGTCCGCCGCCGACGCCGGCCCGAACCCCTCCAGGTAGCGCAGGACCAGCGTCCGCAGGGATTCCTCCGAGGCCTCCGGGTCCGCCGGTACCGTACGCGGCCGGTGCGCGGGCGCGATATACGACGGACGCTCCCCGAACGACCACGGCGCGGCGGTGGGCGCGTGCAGCAGCGGCGCGTACTGCCGCAGCCCCCACCATGCTCCGGGCTGCGGCGCCGCGCCCAGCCGGTCTGCGAGCCAGGCCTCGCACTCCGCCGTCGTACGGGGCCGGTCGGCGAAGTCCAGCAGCTCCGGCGCCAGCACGTCGGCGTCAGCGGCCGTCAGCCCGGAGTCCGTGAAGCGGGTCCCGAGCCGGGCGGCCCGTACGGAGGGCTGCACGGCCTCCCGGAAGGCCGGGTAGTCCTCCGCGTGCACGGCGTGCAGGGTCAGCCGCATCAGCGTCGACTTGACGACCTCGCGCCCCGTGAAGGCGGCGTCGAGGTCGGCCGGGTCGAAGCCGGAGAGCCGGTTCCACAGCGCGAGGTACGGCGAGGCCGCGTGCTGCGCCTGCAGGGCGACGACCCGGCGGACCGCGTCACCGACGTCCATCACCTCGCGCCGCAGCAGCAACTGCCGTGCGAGCGTGGAGCGGTTGAGCTCCCCTGCACTGACCTTCATGCCAAGACCGTCCCGTCCCCTGTCGAAACGGGCAGCCTAACCGGCACCTCCGACAGCGCCTCGGATTCAGATGCTGACGCCCTTGGACCGGAGGTAGGCCAGCGGGTCGATGTCCGATCCGTACGAGGGACCGGTGCGGATCTCGAAGTGCAGGTGCGGGCCGGTCGAGTTGCCCGTCGAACCGGAGAGGCCGATGGTCTGGCCGCCGGTGACGCTCTGGCCGGAGGAGACGGACAGCTGGGAGAGGTGCGCGTACTGGCTGTACTTGCCGTCGGTGTGGCGGATGACGACCTCGTTGCCGTACGCGCCGCTCCAGCCGGCGGAGACCACGGTGCCGGCTCCGACCGCCCTGACGGTGGTGCCGGTGCTCGCGGAGAAGTCGACACCGGTGTGGTAGCCGCTGGACCACATGGCCCCGGCGGTCTTGTAGGCGGTGGACGGGCCGCCGGTGACCGGGGCCACGAAGCCGGTCGACGCGGAGCCGCCCTGCTGCTTGGCGGGCGCCTTGGCGACGGGCGCGGCTGCCTGATCAGAGGAATCCGAGGAGTCGGACGAGTCGGAGGAGTCCGAAGAATCCGACGAATGGCCAGAAGTGGAGGAACCGGAGGAAGCGGACTTCTTGGCCGGCTTCGGCGTTTCGGCCGGCGCGGACTCGGCCGCCGCGGCCGGAGCCGAGCCCTTCGCGCCGAGCGTGAGCTCGAGGCCCGGGTGGATCAGCGACGGGTCGGTGCCGACGGCCTCGAGGTTGTCCGCGTAGAGCTGCTCCCAGCCGCCGGTGAGGTGCTGGCGCTCGGCGATCTTGGAGAGGTAGTCGCCCGCCACCACGGTGTAGACGGTGGGGGCGGCCTGCACGGCGACGGGTGCGGCCTGGAAGGTCGACACCGCCTGCGCGGCCACGGCCTGCGGGGCCTGGACCGGAGCGGCGGCGGGCGCGGCTGCCGGGACGCCCGCGGCATGGGCGCCGGTGGCGCCGAGCAGCGGAAGCGCGAGGGCCGCGCCACCGGTGCCCGCGGCGGCGAACCCGCGGGATATCGAGCGGGACTTGGGACGGCGGTGCTTACCCGTTCCGGACATGGCGAATTCCTCTCCGACGCCTGCGAGGTGAGCTGTCGGGTTCGGACTGGAGATGTCCGGCCGCGTATGTGCCGATGAACAGCACATGCATGGCTTCACCCCGAGCTGTCCCGTTGTAAAGATCCCTGAGGAGCTCCGGAACAGCGGCTTACCTGGTTCCCCCGCTCCTGCCGCGCGCGTGAATAGTCGGGTGCGGTTTCCGGACGGCGGCAGGATTAGGCGGTCCATCCGGATCGATCGCGAAGGTAATCGAGCCCGACCGCACGGAACAAGTCCCGAATTCCCGGATGGATTCCCAGTGATGATGGACCGGCGGAATCACGGTCACCCTGTGTCCATTCCCCTCCCCCAACAGCCGCCCGGACAGGGGAATTCGCCATTCGCGATCAGGCACTCACGGTCACCGTATGATCTGGCTCACGGGGACGTGTCCGATCTCGCCCCTCGCTATGGCAAGTTGCCAGCAAGTAGCGTAATTCGGACACACGCAACGACGACCGCGGCGACCGCTACGACGACCACACGGAGACACGGAGGAGCCCCTGTGACCCAGCAGATACCCCAGAGCCCCCACACCGATCCGGTGGCGCCGGAACCGCCACTGACCGGAGTGCGCAACTTCCGCGACGTGGGCGGCCTGCCGACCGCGGACGGGCGAAGGGTCAAGTCGGGACGACTGTTCCGAAGCGGACATCTGGCGCATGCCACCGAAAGCGACGCGGAGTTCCTCGGATCGCTCGGACTGCACACCGTCTTCGACTTCCGCAACGGCGCCGACCACGCGCTGGAGGGTGCGGACGTGGAGCTGCCCGGGGTGCTCAACGTCAACATTCCGCTGTCGGATCCGGCCGACGGCAGCGAGTTCTGGAAGATGGTCCGCGAAGGGGACCTGGCGCAGCTGCGCGAGATCCTGGGCGAGGGCAAAGCCGCCGCGCGGATGTCCCGTTCGTACCGGACGATGATCCGGACCCGTACCGCCGAGCACAGCCGGGTGGTGCACGCGCTCGCCGAGGACAGCGTCCCTGCGCTCATGCACTGCGCCGCCGGAAAGGACCGGGCGGGCCTGTCGATCGCCGTCACCCTGCTCGCGCTGGGCGTCGAGCGGGAGGCGATCCTCGCGGACTACCTGGAGTCGAACGCCCCGCACAACCGCTACCGGGTCCGCCGGGGCAGTGACTCACCCGAGGCCCGCGCCCCCGAGGTGATGGAGCTGCTCGCCCCGCTCTTCGACGCCCGCGCCCCGTATCTGACCACGGCCTTCGACACCATCGACGAGGAGTGGGGCGGAGCGGAGCGCTACCTCGCCGAGGGCCTCGGGCTCACGCCCGAGACCCTCGACCGGCTCCGCGACCGGCTGCTGGACTGACGCCCCACGAGGTGGGCCGTCAGCGGTTCGCGACGGCCTGCCTCACCAGTGTCCGGCCGAAGTCCCACATCAGCGCGCCACCGCCGTGGGCCTCGTCCATGACCGCACGGAAGGCGCCGACGAACCGGTCGACGTCCGCCTCGTTCACGATCAGCGGCGGGATCAGCTTGATCACTTCCAGGTGGTCGCCGGAGACCTGCGTGAGGATCCGGTGCTTCTGCAGCAGCGGCACCACGACCATCTGCGCGAACAGCCCCTTGCGCGCCGCCTGCAGCATGCTCCAGCGGCTCCGCAGCCCAAGCGAGGACGGCCGGCCGAACTCGATGCCGATCATCAGCCCGCGTCCCCGTACCTCGTGGAGCAGTTCGTACTCGTCCACGAGCGCGGCGAGCCGCCCGCGCAGCAGGTCGCCCATGGCGCGGGCATGGGCCACCACCTGCTCGTCCTCCATGACGGACAGGACGGCGAGCCCGGCCGCCATCGCCTGGGCGTTGGAGCCGAAGCTGGCGGAGTGGACGAGCACCCGGTCCATGGAGGAGTAGACCTTCTTGAAGATCCAGTCCTTGCCCAGGGTCGCGCCGACGGGCACGTAGCCGCCGGACAGGGCCTTGGCCACGCACACCAGGTCCGGTTCGACCCCGGCCTCGTGCTGGTAGGCGTAGAAGTCGCCGGTCCGTCCGAGGCCGGTCTGCACCTCGTCCGCGATCAGCAGCGCCCCGTGCCGGTGCAGCAGCTCCTGTGCGGCCGGCAGGTACCCGGGCGGGGCGGCGAGCACCCCCTTGCCCTGGATCGGCTCGACGACGAAGGCCGCCACGTCCCCCTTCTTCAGCTCCCGCTCCAGCGCGGCCAGGTCCCCGAGGGTGACCTTGGTGTCCGGCAGCAGCGGCGCGAAGCCGTCGCGGAAGCCGGCCTCGCCGTTGACCGAGAGCGAGCCCGTGGTGAGCCCGTGGAAGGCGTGGTCGCAGTAGAGGACCCTGGGCCGCCCGGTGGCGTACCGGGCGAACTTCAGGGCGGTCTCCACCGCCTCGGTGCCGCTGTTGCCGAAGAAGACCCGGTCCAGGTGCGGACTGTGGGAGAGCAGCTTCTCGGCCAGCAGCCCGGGAAGCGGCTGGCAGTCGAAGCGGGTGAGGTCGGCGAGCTGGGCGTCCAGCACGTCGTGCAGGGCGCGCCGGACCACCGGGTGGTGGCGGCCCAGGCCCATCACCCCGAAGCCGGCCAGCATGTCGAGGTAGTCGTTGCCCTCGGCGTCCCAGAAGTGGGCTCCCTCGGCCCTCACGTAGACCTTGTCGAAGCCGATGGTGTGCAGCATCCGGGGCAGCTGGTGGTTGAGGTGGCGGGCGTGCAGTTCGTACCGCTCGCCGCCCCGCTCGGCGAGCAGGGCGGCGAGGTCGAAGCCGGTCATGCCGACTTGTCCCGGTTCTTGCCCCCCACAGTCTCGCGGGCCGCCCGCAGCGACTCCTTCAGCGAACCCATGGTGGCCAGGACGGCCGTGGGCTCGTACCCGCAGTGCGCCATGCAGTTCGCGCAGCGCGGGTCCTTCCCTCGGCCGTACTTGCTCCAGTCGGTGTCCTCGACCAATTCCCGGTACGAGGGCACGTACCCGTCGCTCATCAGATAGCAGGGGCGCTGCCAGCCGAAGAGCGAATAGTTCGGAATGGCCCAGGCGGTGCAGGGGAAATCGACTTTGCCTTCCAGGAAGTCCAGGAAGAGCGGGGAGTGGTTGAGCCGCCAGCGCCCCCGGTTGCCGCCCGCGAAAGCCTTCTTGAAGAGTTCGCGGGTCTGCTCGACGCCGAGGAAGTGCTCCTGGTCGGGGGCCTTTTCGTAGGCGTAGGCCGGCGAGATCATCATCTCGTCCACCTGGAGATCGTCATTGAGGTAGTTCAGGACCTCGATGATGGTCTGCGGGGTGTCGGTGTTGAAGAAGGTGGAGTTGGTCGTCACCCGGAATCCGCGCTTCTTCGCCTCCTTGATGGCCGCGACCGCCTCGTCGAATACGCCTTCCTTCGCCACCGATTCGTCGTGGCGCTCGCGCAGGCCGTCGATGTGCACGGCGAAGGCGAAGTACGGGGAAGGCGTGAACTTCTCGATCTTCTTGCGGAGCAGCATCGCGTTGGTGCAGAGGAAGACGTACTTCCGCTTGGCCACCAACTGGCGCACGATCTCGTCGATCTGCGGGTGCATCAAGGGCTCGCCGCCCGCGATGGACACCATCGGCGCGCCCGATTCCAGCACGGCGCCCACCGCCTGGGCCACGGGCATGCGCTGCTTGAGCACCCCGGCGGGGTGCTGGATCTTCCCGCAGCCTTCGCAGGCGAGGTTGCAGGCGTAGAGGGGTTCCAGCTCGACGATCAGCGGGAACTTCTCACGCTTGCGGAGCTTCTGTTCGAGAAGATAGGTCCCGACCCTGATGGTCTGTCGCAGTGGCATTGCCATCTGGCTCACCTCCTGGGGAGCAGCAAAGAACGGTGCCAGTCATAAAACGCGGGCAGTACGGCACGCAGTACGCGAAAGGCCGATATTCCCCCCCGAACGGTGCCGATACGGACGAGCTCATGCTCCGGAGCGTCCACGATCACCCGGACGGCCGCAACCGGACGGTCCCGGGCCCCCGGGGCGCTCCCGCCCCGGGTCGCGGTCCACAGGGTGGCGGCCGATTCCATGTCGACCCCGATGGCGCCGCCGGCGCGCAGCTCGGCACGCTCCTGGCCCCGGACGACGTGGTCGGATCCGGTCAGTGCACCGAGGTGTACGGTCCGGCCGGGTACGGCCCGGGCCAGCGCCTCGACGAGCAGGGCGGTACCGGCGCAGGCGACCCTGCCGCGCGGGTCCCGGGTCTCCTCGGCGACGATCAGGTCGCCGGGGCTCATGCCGGGCAGCAGCCCGGCGCAGAATCCGGTGGCGAGCACGGCGGCGCCGCGCAGCTCCGGCTCGGCCAGCTTCCGGCCGACGGCGCGCTCGGCCGCGCGCGGTCCCATGCCGGTGCGCAGGACCTCGTACCGCCCGGGCGCGCCCTGTTCCCGGTCGGCGCGGTGCGAGGTGCTGCGCAGGGCCGTCCGCTCGATGCGCAGCGCGCAGGCGATCAGCAGCGGCGGCGGGGCCGCAGAGGGGGCGTCGGGCCCGAGGCCTTGCATCAGGCTTCCCCGGTCGACGGGGCCGCGTGCGGGAGGGCGGCGGGATCCGCGTACCGCCCGCCGGGGCCGAACGGTTCTCCGTACAGGTAGCGGCCGAGCGCGGTGAGCGGGAAGACCTGGCGGTACAGGTGGTAGTTGATGGAGAAGTCCCAGGGGAAGCCGGTTCCGGTGAAGTACGGCTCGTCCCAGGTGCCGTCGGAGCGCTGGGTGGAGACGAGGTAGCCGATCCCCCGCTCCACGGACGACGCGTCGCGTTCCCCGGCCGACAGCAGGGCCATCAGCGCCCACGCGGTCTGCGAGGCGGTCGAGGCGCCCTTTCCCGCCCAGGACGGGTCCTGGTAGGAACGCTGGTCCTCGCCCCATCCCCCGTCCTCGTTCTGTACGGACTCCAGCCAGTGCACGGCCCGCCGGATCGCGGGGTGCGAGGGGGAGAAGCCGGCGGCGGTCAGGGCCGGGACCACGGAGCCTGTCCCGTAGACGTAGTTGGTGCCCCAGCGGCCGAACCAGCCGCCGTTCGGGTCCTGTTCCTCGAGGAGCCAGGCGATGCCGCGCCGGGTGCGCGCGTCGCCCGCCCGGCCCTCGACGGCGAGCATCTCCACCACGTGGGCGGTGACGTCGGCCGAGGGCGGGTCGATGACCTCGCCGAAGTCGCAGAAGGGCAGCTTGTTGGGGAAGGGGCTGGTGTTGTCGGCGTCGAAGGCACCCCACGCCCCGTTCTTCGACTGCATGCCCAGGTTCCAGGACACTCCGCGGGCGATGGCGCCCTCCAACCGCGCCGGGTCGGGATGCTTGACGCGGCGCAGGGCGAGGACGACCTCGGCGGTGTCGTCGATGTCGGGGTAGTTGTCGTTGTGGAACTCGAACGCCCAGCCGCCCGGGGCCAGTCCGGGCCGGCGCACGGCCCAGTCCCCGCTGCGCACGATCTCCTCGCCGAGCATCCAGTCGGCGGCCTTGACCAGCGCGGGGTGGTCGGGGCGCAGTCCCGCGTCGGCCAGCGCGATGGCGGCCAGGCAGGTGTCCCACACCGGGGACTGGCAGGCCTCGATCATGCGGGCGCCGTCCGCGCGCCAGACGGCGAAGCGGTCCAGTGACTCCAGTCCGGCGCGCATCACCGGGTGCCGCAGGTCGTAGCCGAGCAGGTGCAGGGCGATCACGGAGTACACGGCGGGCGGCTGGATGCCGCCCCAGCAGCCGTCGTTCTCCTGCCGTTCCACGATCCAGCGTCCGGCGCTCGCCATGGCCGCCGCGCGCAGCCGGCGCGGGGCGAAGCGGCGGTAGACGTGCAGGGCCTTGTCCATCCGCTGGAAGGCGCCGTTCCAACTGGCCAGCGGAGCGAGCTTCTTGGCGGGGTACGGAGTGCGCGCGTCGGCGTGCAGCTCGTCCAGGGCGAAGGGGGCCGGGCGGACCGGGCGCAGCGCCGAGACCACGGTGAGCGGCACGATCGTCTGCCGGGCCCAGCAGCCGAAGTCGTAGATGTTCAGCGGCACCCAGGGCGGCAGGAACAGTAGTTCGGGCGGGAGTTCGGGCAGGTGGTCCCAGCTCCACCAGCCGAACAGCGCCAGCCAGATGCGGGTGAAGACGCGGGCGCCCGCGAGTCCCCCGTGGGCCCGGATCCACGCCGAGGCGCGGGCCATGTGCGGGGCGTCGGGCGCGTCTCCGGCGAGGCGCAGGGCCACGTAGGCCTCGATGGTCGCGGAGAGGTCGCAGGGGCCGCCGTGGAAGGTGGCCCAGGTGCCGTCGTCCTGTTGCTCTCCGCGGATGAACAGGGCGGCGGCCCTGGTGGTGGCCTCGTCCCTGATCCCGAGGAACTGGCGCAGCAGCAGGTCCTCGGCGTCCATGGTGACGTTGGTCTCCAGGTCGCCCTTCCACCAGCCGGCCTCGTCCTGCCGCTCGAGCAGGTCCCGGACCGCCCGCTCGGTGGCCTCGCGGACCCCGCGCAGGCCGGCGGGGCCGGGGTCCGGGCCAGTGCCCGGTTCCGGGCCCGGCGGCCCGGCGCCGGTCCCGGAACCGGGCTCGTTCGGGTCGGCGCCGCAGGCATGGGCGCCGCCGTTGGTCGTCGCAGTCATGGCTTCCCCTTTGCGCGCAGTGTCCTCTGCTGTCATCCGCTGTACTGGGGGCCGCCGTCGGCCGGTACTACTGGCAGGCAGTACCGGCCGGCGACTCGCGATTCATATGCGCGTGCGGGTGGCGATCACCTCTTGCGCACGACGACGAAGTCGGCGAGCGCCACGAGCTGGTCGCGCACGCGCTGGTCCATGTCCACGTCGTCGAGGGCCTTGATGGCGATCTCGTACTGGCGGCGCGCCTCGTCGGCGGTCCACCGGCGGCCGCCGGCCGCCTCGATGAGCGCGGCGCGGGCCGCGAACTCCTCCTCGGAGAAGTTCTCGAAGTCGTTGCTCTTGGCGTCGGCGGCGAGCAGCTCGGTGAGCTCCTCACTGGCCGGTCCGCCGGCGGCGAGGGCGGCGACGACCGGCAGCGACTTCTTGCGCTGGCGCAGGTCGCTCCAGGTCTGCTTGCCGGTGGACTCCGGGTCGCCCCAGATGCCGAGGAGGTCGTCGACTGCCTGGAAGGCGAGGCCGAGGTGGTAGCCGTACTCCTCCAGCTTGTCGGCCGTACGGTCGTCCGCGCCGCCGAGCACGGCGCCGATGGAGACCGCGCAGGCGAGCAGGGCCCCGGTCTTGTTGCCCTCCATCTCCAGGCACTCTTCGACGGTGACGCTCTCGCGGTGCTCGTAGGAGATGTCCTGGGCCTGGCCGTCGATGAGCTTGCGGCTCGCGGTGGTCAGGCGCATGGCGGCGCGGCCGGCCTCGACAGTGCCCAGTTCCAGCAGCACCTCGTTGGCCAGGGCGAACAGCGCGTCGCCGACCAGGATCGCGAGGGCGGGTCCGTGGACCTTCCACACCGTGTCGCGGTGGCGGCGCTGCTCGTCGCCGTCCATCAGGTCGTCGTGCAGCAGCGAGAAGTTGTGGACGAGCTCGACCGCGACGGCGCCGGGGATGCCGACCTCGGCGGCGGCGCCGGCGGCTTCCGCCGAGAGCAGGGCGAGGGCGGGGCGCACGGCCTTGCCGCCATCGCCGTCCGCCGGGTTGCCGTGGGCGTCGATCCAGCCGAAGTGGTAGGCGGCGACGGTGTCCATGGGCGCGGCGAGCCGGTCCACGGCGGCGCGGAGCACGGGCGTCGAGAGCGTACGGCCTCGTTCGAGGAGGGCGAGCGTGTCCGCCTTCTCCCCGCCGGCCGGGCCCGCACTGGCGTCCGTGTTCTCGACGGCCGGATTCCCCGGGTTCACTGGCTCTCCTCTGGTTCCTGTACGTACGGCGGCGGTTGGTGCCGCGGTACGTGGTGCTGAGCTGTGCGGTGCTGAGCTGTGCGGTGCTGCGGTGCCGGTGGTGGTCATACCGCCTCCTGCAAGGGGTGTTCGCGGTGGCGGCCCAGCGGGACGAGTGCGGCACGGGCCGCGCTCAGTCCGCTGCGGACGGCGCTCTCCATGGTCGCGGGCCAACCCGTCGCGGTCCACGCACCGGCGAGGTAGAGCCCCGGCGTGTCGGTCCGGGCTCCGGGCCGCAGCCGGCCGACGCCCGGGGTGGGGGCGAAGGTCGCGGTGCGCTCCCGGGTGACGAAGAAGTCGCGCACCTTGGCCCCGCGGGCGGCGGGCAGCAGCCGTTCCAGCTCGGGCAGGTACTTGGCGCGCAGGACCGAGACGGGTTCGTCGATGTCCTCGTGGGCGACCGACTGGGACAGCGCCAGGTACTGGCCGCCGTCGGGAAGCCCGGAGGAGTCGGTGCGGTCGAAGACCCACTGGACCGGCGAGCCGAGCGCCGCGAAGAAGGGCTGCTTGAGCACCTTGCGGTCGTAGACGACGTGCACGTTGAGGATCGGCGCGGTGCCGATGTCGAGCAGTTTGTCGGGGTCGGCGAGCGCTCCGGAGGGCAGCAGCCCGTGCGCCTCGCGCTGCGGGACGGCGAGGACGACGGTGCCGGCGTCGAAGGAACCGCCCTCGGTGGCCACCCGCCAACCGCCCTCGGGGGTACGGGAGATGTCCGTGACCCGGGTGCGCAGTTCGGTGCGCACGCCGGCGGCGTCCAGGGCCTTGCGGGCGAGGGTGTCGTGCAGGTCGCCGAGCGGTACGCGGGCCCAGCCGATGTCGGCCGCGCCGTTCTCGGAGAGCAGGCCGGTCTTGAAGACCATGGCGGCCAGGCCCAGCGAGGACTGCCCGGCGGTGGCGTTGAGGGTGGCGATGCCGACGAGGTCCCACAGCGCCTCGATGGTCCGCGGGGACTGGCCGTAGCGGCCGAGCCAGGTCGCGAAGTCCACGCCGTCGAGCGCCGGGTCGGCGGGGTCGAGGCGGCGCAGCGCGAGGGCGGCGCGCCCGACGGAGGCCCGCTCGGCGAGCGAGAGGTGCGGGTAGCGGGCCAGCGAGCCGGCCAGGTGCAGCGGTACGGGCAGGGCGCTGCGGCGCAGCCGGCCGAGCCGGGGGCCGCCGGGGTGGGCGACGTCGAGCACGGGTACGTCGAGCCGGTCCTGCAGGGGCGCCAGGTCCGCGCCGTCGACGCGGTCGAGGAACCACCGGTAGGCGGTGCAGCAGCGCAGGTAGACGTGTTGGCCGTTGTCCACGGTCAGTTCGCCGCGCTTGAAGGAGAACGCCAGGCCGCCGAGGCGGGGCCGGCCCTCCAGCAGGGTCACCCGCAGGCCCGCGTCGGCGAGTTCCAGCGCGGTGGTCACGCCGGCGAGCCCGCCGCCGACGACCACGGCGTGGTGCGCGGTCATGCGTCCTCCTCTGTCGCTCCCACAGACGCCGCCGGGCGCCGCGGGGTTGCTCCCGTCCGGCCCTCCGCCGCGGCTCGCCGGCCCGCCGTCATCAGAGCCGCCTCCTGGTGCTCTGGCGCGCGATGGTCCGCGCGTCCAGGCCGGAGAGGCCGCGGACGGCCACGTACGCCTTCTCGTGCGGCGGCAGCGAGACCCGGCCGCGGAGCACCGCCTCCGGCTCGCGCTCGATGCGGTCGAGGAGGCGCCGGTAGATGCCGGCCATGGCCGCGACGCAGGCGCCGCTGCGCCGGTCGAGCAGGGGAAGCAGCCGGTAGCCCTCCACGAACAGGGCGCGGGCGCGCCGCACTTCGTGGTGGACGAGTCCGGCGAAGTCGGAGCCGGGTGGCATCTGCGCGCTGCGGAAGCCGTCGGAGCAGCCGAACTTGGCGAGGTCCTCGGCGGGCAGGTAGGTGCGGCCGGTGCCCGCGTCCTCGCGAACATCCCGCAGGATGTTGGTGAGCTGCAGGGCGAGACCGAGGGTGTCGGCGTACTCGCCGGCCCGTGCGGCGTCGTGTGCGCCGAGCCCGCCGGTTCCGGTCGTGCCGAACACGCCGAGCGAGAGCCGGCCGATGGCCCCGGCCACGCAACGGCAGTAGACCTTGAGGTCGTCCCAGGTCTCGTACGTCTGGCCGCGGACGTCCATGAGGACGCCGTCGATGAGTTCGTCGAGCCCTTCGAGCGGGATCGGGAAGCGGCGCGAGGCGTGCGTGAGGGCGACCGCGACCGGGTCGGTGTCGTCCTCCTCGATCTCCTCGGCGCGGATCCGGCCGAGCAGGGCGCGGGTCTCCTCCAGCCGGGCCAGTTTGACCTCGTGCGGCAGCGTGCCGTCGCCGATGTCGTCGACCCGCCGGGAGAAGGCGTACAGCGCGGACATCGCCTGCCGCTTGTCGGCGGGCAGCAGTCGGATGCCGTAGGCGAAGTTGCGCGCCTGCGAGCCGGTCACGGCCTCGCAGTAGCTGTAGGCCGCCGCGATCAGTGAAGACACGGCGGGCGGTGCGGACATCGCTGGCGGCGCGCCCGGTGCGGACGCGTGTGTGGGGCCCTCCACGGTCGGGCTCACCCCTTTCTCGGCGCTGTGCGCAGGACGGCGGCCACCTCGCGGAGCAGGCCGCTCCTGGTGGCCTTGGGCGGGCCGGGAAGGACGTCGAAGCCGGCGGCGGTGACGGCTCGCAGGGCGGCGCGTCCTCCTCCCACGAAGCCCGCGAGCAGCAGCCGGAGCCTTCCGTGGACGCTGCCCACGAGCGGCATGCCTTCGTCGAGGAGTTCCCGCGCCCGTTCGGTTTCGAAGGCGACGAGGGCGCGTACGGACGCCCCCGCGGACGGGGCCTTCAGGTCGGTCTCGGTGACGTGGAAGCGGCGCATGTCCTCGCCCGGGAGGTAGATCCGGTCCCGGGCCAGGTCCTCGGCGACGTCCTGGAGGTGTTCGGCGATCTGCAGGGCGGTGCAGACGGCGTCGGAGCGGCGGATCCGCTCGGGGGTGCTGGTGCCGGTGAGGTCGAGCACGAGCCGGCCCACCGGGTTGGCGGAGAGCTCGCAGTAGCCGAGGAGGTCGCCGTACGTCGCGTAGCGCGCGACCCGCTGGTCCTGGCGGTTGGCCTCGATGAGCCCGAGAAACGATTCGGGAGTGAGCCCGTGGGCGCGCACGACCGGCTGCAGGGCCAGCACCAGCGGATGGCGCGGAGGCCCGTCGGCGCCGCCGAAGACGCGCCCGAGGTCGGCTTCGAGGGCGTCGAGCATGGCGAGCCGGTCGTCCGTGGCGGCGGGGTCGAGACCGAGGAGCACGGCGTCGTGCCCCCCCGGGGCGAGGTCGCCGTCGCCGATGTCATCGACCAGGCGGGCGTACCCGTAGACCGCCATCAGGCCCTCGCGCCAGGCGCGGGGCAGGAAGGCGGGGGCTACGGGAAAGTTCTCGGAGCGCGCCTTGCCGAGGGTGGCGGCGCCCGGGTGGGCGGGGAAGGAGCCGGAGGCGTCGGGCAGCTCGTGCGGCCGGGGGCTGGTGCCGTGCCCCGGGGTCACCGCCCGCCGCCCGCGGCGGGAACGGCCGTCGTGCCTGGGGGCCGGAGAATTCCCGTAGCCATTGCCGTCACATCTCCCGTTCTACACTGCCAACCCAATACATCCTATTTCGGACACGCCGCCGGGTTTTCACCGGGGCGCCCTGGGCTATTCATCTGCGGGGGAATCGCCCCCTCTTGCCCGCGATTGGGGCCTGGCCCAGCTTACGCTGTACAACGCCGCAGGGGCTCGACGGGTATTCGGTCCACCACACAAGTCGCCCGCACGCCACCGCGGGAAAAGGGGGCCGCCGCGCGCGCCGGGCCCCGTACGGCATGCGACGGCCCCCGCCGCCGGACGCGGTGGGGGCCGTCGGTGCCGGCCGTCGGTGGGGGCCGTCAGCTGGTCGCCTTCTCGTACGCCGAGACGACTTCCTCGGTGGGACCGTCCATCAGGAGTTCGCCCCGCTCCAGCCACAGCACCCGGTCACAGGTGTCGCGGATGGACTTGTTGTTGTGGCTCACGAGGAAAACGGTTCCGGCCGTCTTGCGCAGTTCGCGGATGCGCGCCTCGGAACGCACCTGGAACTTCCGGTCACCGGTGGCCAGCGCCTCGTCGATCATCAGGACGTCGTGGTCCTTGGCCGCGGCGATGGAGAAGCGCAGGCGCGCGGCCATGCCGGAGGAGTAGGTGCGCATCGGCAGGGAGATGAAGTCCCCCTTCTCGTTGATTCCCGAGAAGTCGACGATGCCCTGGTACCGCTCCTGGATCTGCGTGCGGGTCATGCCCATCGCGAGACCGCCGAGCACCACGTTGCGCTCGCCGGTGAGGTCGTTCATCAGCGCGGCGTTGACGCCCAGCAGCGAGGGCTGGCCGTCGGTGTAGACCTTGCCGGACTCGCAGGGCAGCAGACCCGCGATGGCGCGCAGCAGCGTGGACTTGCCGGAGCCGTTGGAGCCGATGACACCGATGGCCTCGCCGCGGTACGCGGTGAAGGTGACCCCGCGTACGGCATGGACCCGGCGGACGCCCGGTCCGTCGCCGCCCCGGCGGAGTATCTTGCTGAGCGCCGCCGTGGCGCTGCCTTTGCCGGAGCTGCCGGTGTTGACCCGGTAGACGATGTGCACGTCGTCGGCGATGACGGTGGGGATGTGCCCCTGGTTGTTCTCAGCCACGGCCGTAACGCTCCTCAGCCTTCCAGAAGTACACGAATCCGCCGAGTCCGATCAGGACCGCCCAGCCGACGGCGAAGGCCCAGACGTGGGGCGGCAGGTTCTCCCGGCCGTACCCGTCGATGAGCGCGAAGCGGATCAGGTCCATGTAGATCGCGGCCGGGTTCCACTGCAGCACGTCCGCGATCCACGCGGGCTTGTCCTCGAGCATCGTCTTGATCGAGAACATGACGCCGGAGGCGTACATCCACGTCCGCGTGACGAACGGCATGAGCTGCGCGAGGTCGGGGGTCTTGGAACCCATCCGGGCGAAGATCAGGGCGAGGCCGGTGTTGAAGGCGAACTGGAGGAACAGCGCCGGGATCACGAGCAGCCACGACAGGCTCGGGTAGTTGCCGAATCCGATCGCGACCACGAACACGACGATCATCGAGAACATCAGCTGCTGGAGCTGCTGCAGCGAGAAGGAGATCGGCAGCGAGGCGCGCGGGAAGTGCAGGGCGCGGACCAGGCCGATGTTGGCCGGGATCGCTCTGACGCCCGCCATCAGCGAGGACTGCGTGAAGGTGAAGACGAAGACGCCGATCACCAGGAAGGGAATGTAGTCCTGCTTGGCGATGCCCTTGCCGGCGTCCAGGATCAGCCCGAAGATCAGGTAGTAGACCAGCGCGTTCAGCAGTGGGGTCGCCACCTGCCAGATCTGGCCGAGCTTCGCCTGGCTGTACTGGGCCATCAGCTTGGCCCGGGAGAACGCGAGGATGAAGTGGCGCCGCTCCCAGAGCTCGCGCACGTACGGGACCAGGCCCGGCCGGGCTCCGCTGACGGACAGGCCGTACTTCCTGGCGAGCTCCGCGGGGCTCAGCCCGGCGTCTTCGGACGGCCGCTTGCTCGTGGCAAGGGCTCCGTCCTGGGTTGTGTCACTCACAAGATGAAACTTTCCGTCTTCATGATGCGGGAGAGGGTGGCATCGGGCCTGAGTCGATCGGTTCGTGATCGCGCCATGGTCTCAGACCCGGACGTGTCAGATGACAGGCGGTCTGCCCAGCCGGGTCAGCCGCCAGACCGTACGCCATTTCATGGGGCGCCGGGGACCGCAGGAGGTGGTCCAGCCCTCCTTGAAGCCGCCGAACCAGGCCTTGAGCGCGGGCCCCGAGGGCTTGCGCAGGAGCGTCAGCAGCAGCCAGACGCCCACGTAGACCGGGACCAGCGGGGCGGGCAGGTTGCGGCGGGCGAGCCACACGCGGTTTCGAGCCACCATACGGTGGTAGACCGCGTGCCGGGAGGGGGCCGTGGCCGGGTGCAGGAGCACCATGTCCGCCCGGTAGTCGATCAGCCACCCGGCGTCGAGCGCCCGCCAGGCGAGATCGGTCTCCTCGTGCGCGTAGAAGAACTGCCCCGGAAGGTCTCCGACCTGTTCGAACACCTTCGTACGGACGGCGTTGGCGCCGCCCAGGAAGGTGGTGACGCGCGAGGAGCGCATCGGGTCGGCGGCCCGCAGCCGGGGGACGTGCCTGCGCTGGGTCTCGCCGGTCTGCGGATCGGCGATCCGGAAGCTGACGATGCCCAGCTCGGGGTCCTCGGTGAAGGCCTGCCGGCACAGCTCGGCGGTGTCGGTGCGCTCCAGCAGTCCGTCGTCGTCCAGGAAGAGCAGGACGTCCACGTCGAAGCCGTCGGCCCCTGTGGTGCGGAAGGCCTCGATGCCGACGTTGCGGCCGCCCGGGATGCCCAGGTTATCGGGCAGCTCGACGGTCCGCACGCCCGAGGCCGGGTCCGCCAGGCCGGTGAGCGGTACGCCCTGGCCCACGACGACCACCTCGACCGGGGGCCCGTCCTGCCGGGCCACCGAGTCGAGGAGCGCCTTGAGCTCGTCCGGGCGGTTGCCCATCGTGATGATCACGGCGCCCAGCCGCAGCGGCGCCGTCACTTGAGCCTGCTGGAGGCCAGGACCGACACCAGGTGCAGCACCGTCTGCAGCAGGGCGATGCCGGCGAGCACCGCGACGCCGAGGCGGGAGAAGTACAGGTCGCCGCGGACCTGGTCCAGGACGGCCAGCACCAGGATGAGCAGCGAGGCCTCGATGCCGAGGACCAGGCGGTGGAACTTGAGCGCGGCGGCGGCCCGGCGGGCGAGCGCCATGCCGGACGAGCGCGGGGTCGCCGCCGCGTCCTGGACCACGGGCTTGCCGGCCTGGTGACGGGCCACACCGACCAGGTCGGTCTCGGCCTTGATCAGGATCGCGCCGAGCGCCGCGAGGGTGCCCAGGAAGGCCCACAGCCAGTCGATGCGCCCGGTGCCCCAGATGTCGGAGGCGCGCAGGCCGAAGCCGACGAGCACCGCCGCGTCGCAGAGGTAGGCGCCGACCCGGTCCAGGTAGACCCCGGACAGCGAGAACTGCTTCTTCCAGCGGGCGACCTCGCCGTCGACGCAGTCGAGCAGCAGGTACATCTGGACCGCGACCACGCCGAGGACGGCGCCCCAGACGCCCGGCACCAGCAGGGCCGGGGCGGCGAGGACTCCGGCGAGGGTCATCACGTAGGTCAGCTGGTTCGGCGTGACCTTCGTGGTGACCAGGAGGCGGGTGATGCGCAGGGAGATCTCACGCATGTAGAGGCGCCCGCCCCAGTGCTCGCCGCTGACCCGGTCCTTGACGCCCGCCGGGTGAACGACGGGCCGGAGTTCAGCTACGGATGGTCTTGGCATAGTCGGCGTAAGCGTCCCTGATCTCGGCGGCGGACAGGTTGAGGTGCTCCAGGATCGTGAAGCGTCCCGGACGGGTCTGGGGGGCGTACTCCACGGCCGCGACGAACTCGTCCACGCTGAACCCGATCTCCTCGGGCAGCACCGGCAGCCCGTGACCGCGCAGCACCTGGACGAAGAGCCCGGACTTGTCCGTGTCCCCCCGCAGGTGCATGGCGAAGGCCGCGCCGAGGCCGACCTGCTCCCCGTGGAGCGCGGAGCGTCCCGGGTAGAGCAGGTCGAAGGCGTGGCTGATCTCGTGGCAGGCGCCGGATGCCGGGCGGGTGTCCCCGCTGATGGACATGGCGATGCCGGTGAGGACCAGCGCCTCGGAGAGCACGGTGAGGAACTCGTCGTCGCCGACGCCGCCGGGGTGGCGCAGCACGGACTCGCCCGCGGTACGGGCCATGGCGGCGGCCAGGCCGTCGACGGGCTCGCCGCTGAGGCTGTGCGAGAGCTCCCAGTCGGCGATGGCCGAGATGTTGGAGATCGCGTCGCCGATGCCCGCGCGGACGAACCGCGCCGGGGCCTCGCGGATGACGTCGAGGTCGACGACCATCGCGATCGGCATGGGCACGCCGTAGGAGCCCCGGCCGTTGTCGTTGTCCAGGATGGACACCGGGGAGCAGATGCCGTCGTGCGAGAGGTTGGTGGCGACGGCCACCATGGGCAGGCCGACCCGCGCCGCGGCGTACTTCGCCACGTCGATGATCTTGCCCCCGCCCAGGCCCACGACGGCGTCGTAGCGGCGTCCCTTTATGTCGTCGGCGAGCTTGACCGCGGAGTCGATGGTCCCGTCGACGACGGAGTACCAGTCGGCGTGCGGCAGCACGGGCTCCAGCTTGGCGCGCAGCACCGCGCCGGAACCGCCGCTGATCGCGATGGCCAGCTTGCCCGAGGAGGAGATCCGCTGGTCGGCCAGGAGGCCGGCGAGGTCGTCCAGGGCGCCGCGGCTGATGTCTACGACGAGGGGAGAGGGGATGAGCCTCGTCAGTACTGGCATGCGATCGTCCGGCCCTTGGCGAGGTCGTCGTGGTTGTCGATCTCGACCCACTTGACGTCACCGATGGGGGCCACGTCGATGGTGAAGCCGTCGTTGACGAGCTGCTGGTAGCCGTCCTCGTAGTAGAGGTCGGGGTCGCGCTCGAACGTGGTCTTCAGGGCCTCGGCCAGCGCCTCGGCGGCCTCCGGCTCGATGAGGGTGACACCGATGTACTCACCGGTCGCGGTGGCCGGGTCCATCAGCTTGGTGATCCGCTGGACGCCCTTCTCACCGTCGGTGATGACCTTCATCTCCTCGTCGGCCAGGCTCTTGACCGTGTCGAGGGCGAGGATGATCTTCTGGCCCTTGCCGCGGGCGGCGAGCAGGGTCTTCTCGACGGAGACGGGGTGGACGGTGTCGCCGTTGGCGAGGATCACGCCCTGCTTGAGGACGTCACGGGCGCACCACAGGGAGTAGGCGTTGTTCCACTCCTCGGCCTTGTCGTTGTCGATCAGCGTGATCTTGACGCCGTACTTGGCCTCCAGGGCCTCCCGGCGCTCGTACACGGCTTCCTTGCGGTAGCCGACGACGATGGCGACCTCGGTCAGGCCGACCTCGGCGAAGTTGCCGAGCGTCAGGTCGAGCACCGTGATGCTCTCCTCGGCCCCTTCGGGTCCGACGGGCACGAGGGCCTTGGGCAGGGTGTCGGTGTAGGGACGCAGGCGGCGTCCGGCTCCGGCAGCGAGGACGAGGCCGATCATGCTGGTTCTCCTTCGTCATGTACGGCGGGTGCCCCGGAGGACACCCAGAAGCGGATGCTCTCCACGAGCACCACGAGTGCCACGAACACGGCGAGGGCCGTGAGCGCGACGGGGAAGTCCACGGCGCGCGACGCCAGGACGGAGGCCAGGACCGTGATCAACAGGATCCGGCCTTCGTGCCCGCCGATCGTCCGCACCAGCCAGTGCGGGGGCGCGCCGGTGCCACCGCGGATGCGGTAGACCGTGTCGTAGTGATGGTAGGCGACCGCCGCGACCAGTCCGAATGCCGCCGGAAGGGCTCCGGGGACGTCCGCCTTGGCGGCGAGGATCAGGACGGTGGTGTATTCGGCCGCGCGGAAGACGGGCGGCACGAGCCAGTCGAGCGCGCCCTTGAGGGGGCGGGCGACGGCCGCGCCGGCGAGCACGGCGTAGAAGACGGCGGCAACGATCACCTGGCGGGCCCCGAACTCGTACGCCCAGGCCGCCCACAGCAGCGCGACCGAGCCGATCACGGCGGCGGCGATCCCGGCACCGGGGGCCATCCGGCCCACCGCGCGGCCCGTGAGCTCGGCGACCGGGCCCGAATCCGCGAGGTCCGCCAGCGCCTGGGCGGCCCGGTCGGTCCGCTTCGCCTTGCGGGTCAGCGAGCGCAGGACCCGGCCGGCGGTGGTGTAGAGGGCGCCGAAGGCGCAGCCGACCAGCAGGGCGTAGAAGACGATCCGCGGGGTGGTGAAGGCGATGAGGACCGCGATCATGGCCCAGCGCTCGCCGATCGGCAGGATGATCATGCGCCGGACCCAGACCGTCCAGCCCACGCTGTCGAGCTTGGCGGAGAGGGCCGCGGTGGGGCTGCCGGAAGGAGATGTCGCAGCGGCCGTGGCGTCGTGGTTGGCCTCGTTGAAGGAGAAGTCCACGACGTGCCGGCAGGTCATCAGGATCATGGCGCCGAGGGCCAGGGCCCAGACGTCGTCGCCGTTCCTGGCCGCGCCGAGCGCGAGGCCCGCGTAGAAGGAGTACTCCTTCGCGCGGTCGAAGGTGGCGTCGAGCCAGGCACCCATCGTCGAGTACTGGAGCGAGTAGCGGGCGAGCTGCCCGTCCGTGCAGTCCAGGACGAAGGAGACGAGGAGGAGCACGCCGGAGGCCACGTAGCCCCAGCGGTCGCCCGTGGCGGCGCAGCCGGCCGCGATCAGCGCGGTGATCAGCGAGGCGGTGGTGACCTGGTTGGGGGTCAGTCCGCGGCGCGCGCACCAGCGGGCGATGTAGCGCGAGTACGGGCTGATGAAGAAGGTGGTGAAGAACCCGTCGCGGGACTTCACGGCGGTGCGCAGCCGGACGGCCTCTTCGTCGACGGCCGCGACGGCGGCGGCGGCGCTCGCGCGCTCGGCGGTCGTGGCGGGCACGGCGGCGACGAGGGTGCCCAGCTCGGGGCGGTGCACGGCGGTGCCGGCGGCCTCGACGGCGGCGGCGAGCCGGTCGGGGTACGGGCCGTCGCCCGCGAGGGCGGTCGCGTCGAGCACGGCGGCCCGGTCCAGGGCCGCGCGGGCGCCGGGCTGCACGGCGAGGGCCCCGGTGACGGCGCAGGCGTCGAACCGGGGGTCGGTCAGCGCGAGCCGCAGCGCGTGCACGTGTCCGACGAAGTCCCCGTCCACGACGGCCACCCGCTGGTCGGCGGGTACGAGCTCCAGCGCGGCGGCGATGTCCGACGGGGTGGCCGCGGGGTGGACCTCGAAGCCGAGGGAGCGCAGCTCGTCGGCGAGCGCTGATCCGGGCACCGGCGGGCCGGTAAGGATGACGGTCGGCAGACGAACTCACTCCTTGCACGCACACGGGTAACGGGCGCCGGGTGGGACGGCGGCCCGTCGGCAGAGGCTATCGGATGAACGGAAGCAGGGGTTCACCGCCTGTTTACGCATCGATAAGCCGAAAATCACTGGCCTGACGGCCCTGTGCCGATCATCATTGACGATCGGGAGGAGCGATCACAAACCGCTGTCGGCACCGCTGCTGTTAAGCTGGCCGCAGACGTGTACGAGTTTCGCGAATACGTCCTAATCGCCCGAATGTCACATGTGATGTGACGAAAGAAAGAAAGAGGTGGGGTTGATGACCGTCGCAGGCGTCGCCGCCCAGCGCAGCGCACTCCGGTTCATCCCCCTCTCCTTCCGGGCGTCCGGCCGGGTCTGATCACACCGATCACCCCCGTCGGCCGGAGCCCCCTTTCAAGGGTTCACGTTGACCGACAACACCGGTAACACCAACAACTCCCACACCACCGATTTCGGCACGCAGAGCGACCTCTTCTTCGAGGCGTTCTTCGCGCTGCACCGAGGCCTGCCCCGGCAGTCCCCCGGTTCCGAGGCGACCACCCGCCACCTGCTGTCCCTGTGCGGACCGCTGCCCGAGCGGCCGCGCGCCCTGGACCTGGGCTGCGGTCCCGGCCCCAGCGCCCTGCTGCTCGCCGCGGAGGCGGGCGGCCACGGGGCCGACGTCATCGCCGTCGACCTCCACGACGGCTTCCTCGACGAGCTCCGGGCGGCCGCCGCGGCCCGCGGGCTCACCGACCGGGTCCGCGCCGTCAAGGCGGACATCGGCGACCTCCCCTGTCCGGACGGTTCCTTCGACCTCGTCTGGGCCGAGGGCTCCGCCTACAACATCGGCTTCGCCACCGCGCTCGCGCGGTGGAAGCGACTGCTCGCCCCCGGCGGCACCCTGGTGCTGAGCGAGTGCGAGTGGACCGTCGACGAACCCTCCGCCGGAGTGCGCGCCTTCTGGGACCCGCACTACGCGCTGCGCTCCACCGCCCGCAACCTGGCCGCCATCCAGGCCGCCGGCTACCAGGTGCTCGGCGTACACCGGCAGCCCGACTCCGACTGGGCCGCCTATTACGGTCCGCTCGGTGAGCGGGTGGCCGGGGCTCCGGAGCCCGCCGGGCCCGAGGCCGCGGCCGCGCTGGGCTTCGTACGCGAGGAGATCGACGTCCGCGAGCGGTACGGGCACGAGTACGGGTACACCGCCTACGTCCTGCGGCCGGTGTCGGCCGGGGACGGCGGCGACTGGCGTGTCCGCCCCGAGACCGACGCGGACGCGGCCGCCGTGCACGCGCTGAACTCGGCCGCCTTCGGGACCCCGGCCGAGGCCGACCTCGTGGACGCCCTGCGCACGGACGGCTCCTGGCTGCCCGGCCTCTCCTACGTGGCCGAGGGCCCGGACGGGTCCGTCGCGGCGCACGCCCTGCTGACCCGGTGCGAGGTGGGCGGAGCGGCGGCGCTCGCGCTCGCCCCGGTGGCCGCCGCTCCGGGGCTCCAGCGCTCGGGCGCCGGCAGCGCGGTCGTACGGGCGCTGCTCGCGGCGGCCGCGGAGCGCGGGGAGAACCTCGTCCTGGTCCTCGGGCATCCCGAGTACTACCCGCGCTTCGGCTTCGTGCCGGCTTCGCGCTTCGGGATCGAGGCGCCCTTCGAGGTGCCCGACGAAGCCATGATGGCGCTGGTGCTCGACGATTCGGTGCCGGTTCCCGCGGGCACGATCAAGTACCCGTCCCCCTTCGGGGTTTGATGCGGGATCCGGCCCGCGGCCGGATGAACTGACCGATCGGCACGTTCCGCCCCCCGTCGCATATCACGCGGCGGGGGGCGGACATGCGCGGATCACCGAAGTGGGGGCAATCCCCATTTGTACGGCAGACTGAAAGCCGAAGTCCGAAGCGAAGGATGGGTATGCCGACCACACCAGCCACCGCCGCGAACACCGCGACCACCGGCGCCGGCGCTCAAGAACCGATCATGCTCGAACTGGTCGACGAGTCCGGCAACACCATCGGTACGGCGGAGAAGCTCGCCGCCCATCAGGCGCCGGGTCAGCTGCACCGGGCGTTCTCGGTGTTCCTCTTCGACGAGCAGGGCCGGATGCTGCTCCAGCAGCGCGCCCTCGGGAAGTACCACTCCCCCGGTGTCTGGTCGAACACGTGCTGCGGCCACCCCTACCCGGGGGAGTCGCCGTTCGCGGCGGCGGCCCGGCGCACCCACGAGGAGCTGGGCCTGTCGCCCTCGCTGCTCGCGGAGGCGGGGACGGTGCGCTACAACCATCCGGACCCGGCCTCGGGGCTGGTGGAGCAGGAGTACAACCACCTGTTCGTGGGACTCGCGCAGCGGTCGGTGCGGCCCGATCCGCAGGAGATCGCGGACACCGCCTTCGTGACCGCGGAGGAACTCGCGAAGCGGCACGCCGAGGTCCCGTTCTCGGCCTGGTTCACGACCGTGCTGGACGCGGCCCGGCCCGCGATCCGCGAGCTGACGGGCGACGCGGCGGGCTGGTAGCAGCCGGCAGCGCCCGATGGCGGTCGGCGCTGGACGGTCGGCGGGCGGGGCGGGCGGCGCTGGACGGTCGGCGGTCGGGGCCGAGCCCGGCCGGTCGCGGCCCGAGCGGGCTCAGACCGCCGAGGTCGGAATGGCGGCGGGTGACGCGAGGGCCGTGGTGAGCGGCAGGGCCGCCCAGATCACCTTGCCGCCCGTGGAGGTGTGCTCCACGTCGCAGACCCCGCCGGCCTCCAGCGTGATCTCCCGGACGAGGAGCAGGCCCCGGCCGCCGGTCTGGCCGAAATCGGCCTCCAGCGCCTTGGGGCGGTACGGGTGGTTGTCCTCGACGGCCACCCGTACCCACTCCCGGCCGATGGCGACCTCCACCGCGACCTCCGGCGAGAGCAGGGCCGCGTGCCGGACCGAGTTCGTCACCAGTTCGGAGACGATCAGCAGCAGGGAGTAGACCAGATCCCCGTCCGCCGGCACCTCCTGCCGGCCGAGCAGGTCACGGACCGCACGACGGGCCTGCGGAACGGATTCTTCTACTGCGGGAGCCGTGAATCGCCACACTCCTTCGTACGCGAGGGGGGCGGCCGTGACCTCCGGCTCCTCCCCCTTGACTGGCGGGACGCTCCCGCTCACATCCATCTCCCGGCCCCCGTCTTCACGCTCGATCGTCTGCACACGTCAAGAGTGGGGACCGGACCGCTCCGGGCCCGACCACTGACCAGAAGTCAGCATCAATCGGACACTTTCTGACCGCTGGCGTATGACAGAGTCAGTTGTTCGACCGTTCCTGATCTTCTGGGAGCCGCTTCTCGGCCGCCTCATGGGTCTCGGGTGCGGCCACCCCCGCCCCTGCCGGTGTCACCGGAACCTCGTCGTCCCTGACCAAGCCCAGGATGCGGCGGGCTCCCATCCCCACGGCGATCAGGCTCAGGCCGTCGAACAGCAGCGCGAGGGAGAAGAACGCTCCGATCACGTACAGGCTGCTGCCGGGCCAGTTGGCGAGGATCAGGAGGCCCAGCAGGATGCCGAAGGCTCCCTGGACCAGGGTCAGCCCGAGGTGCGCGCCGCGCACCACGACGGCGCCGGCCAGCCGGAACACCCCGCCGGTGAGGAACAGCAGCGCGGCGAACATGGTGAGCGCCTCCGCGCTCGCCTCCGGTCGGCGCAGGATCACGAAGCCGGCCGCGATGTTGATCGCGGCGACGATGACGGCGAGCCAGAAGTAGTTGCTCTTGCGGGACTGGATCGCCTGGAACAGGCCCACCACCCCGCCGAACAGCAGCAGCCAGCCGAAGAGGAACATCGTGGTCAGGGTCGCGACACCGGTGTAGACGAGGCCCACCATCCCGGCCACCACCAGGAGCGCCCCGAGCAGGGCCATCCACGCGAAACTGCGGCTGACCTTCTCCTTGTCGGCCTTCATGTCCTGTGGACCCGTACGGTCCGCACGCTCGGCACGGTCTGCGCCCATGGACGCCACCTTTCAGCTGCCCCCGACGGACCCTCGGACCCCGCGACTGCCTACCGGTCCACCGAAGCTGCCGGGTACCGGTCTCTTGATCATAGGTACGACCGTCCGGGATAGCATCCGGCGCATGGACGCAGCCCTCCTCTCCTCCGTCGCCGACGGGGTCGCCACCGTCGTGATCTCGCACCCCGCCAAGCGCAACGCCATGACGGCCGCCATGTGGCGCGGGCTGCCGGAGCTGCTGGCCGGACACGCGGCGGACCCCGCCGTACGGGTGCTGGTCCTCACGGGGGCCGGCGAGACCTTCTGCGCGGGGGCCGACATCTCCTCGCTGACCGGGGACGAGGACCCACAGGCCCTGGCCGTGGCGGCGGAGGAGTCGCTCGCCGCCTTCCCCAAGCCCACGCTCGCCGCGATCCGCGGGTTCTGCGTGGGCGGGGGCAGTCAGCTGGCCGCCGCCTGCGATCTGCGCTTCGCGGAGGAGGGCGCCTCCTTCGGGGTGACGCCGGCGAAGCTGGGCATCGTGTACCCGGCCTCCTCCACCCGGCGCCTCGCCTCCCTGGTGGGGCCGGCGGCCGCCAAGTACCTCCTCTTCTCCGCCGAGTTGATCGACGCGGAGCGGGCGCTGCGCACCGGACTGCTGGACGAGCTGCTGCCCGCGGGGCAACTGGCCAAGCGGGTGACGGAGTTCACGCGGATCCTGGCCACGCGGTCCCAGCTCACGCAGAGTTCGGCGAAGGAGTTCGCGGACGGCCGCACGGACCGGGACGCGTACTGGGCGGCGCAGGCCGCCGGAAGCGGCGACACCGCCGAGGGTGTCGCCGCCTTCCTGGAGCGGCGCGCTGCCGCCTTTACCTGGACTCCTCCGCGGGGTTGAAGGCGCGCAGCCGGGCGACGAGCTCGGCAGGTGCCTTCTCGGGGGAACCGGCGTCGTAGGGCGGCTGCGGGTCGTACTCGGTCATCAGCTGCACCATCTGCGCGAACTCGTCCCCCGCGATGCGGCCCAGCAGGGTGAGCCCCATGTCGATCCCCGAGGACACCCCGGCGGCCGTCACGTACTTCCCGTCGAAGACCACGCGCTCCCCGGTTTGCTCCGCCCCGAACCGGGTCAGCTCGTCGAGGTAGAGCCAGTGGCTGGTGGCCCGCCTGCCGTCGAGCAGGCCGGCGGCGGCGAGCAGGAGCGAGCCGGTGCAGACGGAGGTGGTCCAGGTCGTGGTGGCGTCGACGGCCCGCAGCCAGTCGAGGACGACGGGATTCTTCATCTCC
Source organism: Streptomyces sp. NPDC059957 (assembly GCF_042730015.1). Taxonomy (NCBI): domain Bacteria; kingdom Bacillati; phylum Actinomycetota; class Actinomycetes; order Kitasatosporales; family Streptomycetaceae; genus Streptomyces; species Streptomyces sp. NPDC059957. Next base: position 66,455 of record NZ_JBHWMB010000016.1, read on the forward strand.
ACGTCGGGGGCCGGCCCGCCGGGCACGATGACGATGTCCGGCCGCGTCACCTCGCCGAGCCCCCTGTCGGCGACGAGTGCGAGCGCCCCGTTGTCGGTCCGTACGGGCCCGGGCCGCTCGGAGACGAAGACGGTCTCGGCACCCTGGAGCCGGCCGAGGGTGTCGAAGGGGCCGATGGCGTCGAGGGCGGTGAACCGGTCGTAGAGCAGTACGGCGATCTGCATGGCTCCTCCGGAGCGGTTGTCGGAACAGTGGTCGGAACTGCCGCCGGGGCCTCTGGCTGGGCTTCTGCCGGGACTTCTGCCGGGGCTTCTGGCGGAAATGCGGTCGGAACCGCTGGTGGAACTACTGCCGGGGTCGACCGGGTCCGCGCCCCCGGGACCCGTTGGCGGGGCGTGCCGAACCGGCGGCGGTATTCGGCCGGGGGCTGGCCCAGGGCCTTCACGAAAGCCCGGCGCAAGGCCTCCGGGTTGCCGTAGCCGCAGGCCCGGGAAATCCGGGCGATGTCCTCGCCGCCCTCCTCCAGGAGCCGGCGCGCGTGCTCGACCCGGACCCGTTCCACGTACCGCCCCGGCGTCACCCCCGTCTCCGCCCGGAAGGACCGCGCGAAGTGCCGGGGCGACAGCGCGGCCCGCGCGGCGAGGGCTTCGACGCTCAGGTCCTCCCCCGGGTGCTCCGTGATCCAGTGCTGCACCTCCCGCAGCGGCTCCCGCAGCGCCGTCTGCGCCGCGAGCTGCGCGCTGAACTGCGCCTGGTTCCCGGGCCGCCGCAGGTAGACCACCAGGTACCGGGCGACGAACAGGGCCAGCTCCCGCCCGTGGTCCTCCTCCACCAGGGCCAGCGCGAGGTCGATGCCCGCCGTGACCCCGGCCGAGGTGGACACCGGCCCGTCCCGGACGTAGATCGGGTCGGGTTCCACGGTGACGGCCGGGTAGTCCCGGGCCATCCCCTCGCACGCGTACCAGTGCGTCGTCGCGCGCCGTCCGTCCAGCAGCCCGGCCTCGGCCAGCAGCAGGCCGCCGGTGCACACCGACACCAGCCGCTCCGCGGAGCCGCCGTGCGCGCGGAGCCAGTCCGTGATCTGCGGCGCGAAGTCCGCGGTGTACCGGCCACCCGGCACCAGGAGGGTGGTCCCGGCGCCGGGACGCTCGCTCTCCAGGTCCCCGTCAGGGACGAGCCGCAGTCCGCTGCTCGCGCGGACCGGGGCGCCGCCCGGTGAGACGGTGCGCAGGGCGTACCGCGCCGGTCCGGGGTGCTGCTCGGCGCCGTTGAACACTTCCATCGGCCCCGTGACGTCCAGGCTCTGCACGCCGTCGTAGAGGACGACGAGCACGTTTCGCAGCGACATGACTTCATCGTGTGGCCCCTGCGCGATGGCCGCAATGACGGATACCCCACCTATCCGGCCATGGCGGGCCCGATGCGATCCTGTCGTGGTCCCCCGTGCCGGGCGCCGCGGCGCCGTAGTGCCCGCGCGCGCCGTGGCGCCGTGCCACCGCACGCACGCCCCCGCCCTCCCCGCCGCTCCGGAGCCCGTCCTGTACCCCGTCGCCGCCGCCTGTCTGGCCGTCGCCCTCCTCCTCGGGGTGCTGGCCTTCGCCGTCCTGCGCCCGCGCGGGCTGCCGGAGGCCGCGGCAGCCGTGCCCGCGGCCGGGCTGCTCGTCGTCCTGGGCGTCGTACCGCCCGCCGACGCGTGGGCGCAGACGCGCGAGCTGCTGCCGGTGGTCGGGTTCCTCGCGGTCATCCTGGCGCTGGCCCGGCTCTGCGCCGACGAGGGGCTGTTCGAGGCCGCCGGGGCGATGGTGGCCCGGCGGGCTGCGGGGCGCGGACCCGCGGCACTGCTCGGCGGGGTGTTCGCCGTCGCCTCGGTCGTCACCGCCGCGCTGAGCCTGGACGCGACCGTGGTGCTGCTGACCCCGGTGGTACTGGCGACCGCCTCCCGGCTGGGGGCCCGGCCGCGCCCGCACGTCTACGCCACCGCTCACCTGGCCAACTCCGCCTCGCTCCTCCTGCCGGTCTCCAACCTCACCAATCTGCTCGCCTTCGCCGCGAGCGGGCTGTCCTTCACCCGGTTCGCGGCGCTCATGACCCTGCCGTGGCTGGCGGCGATCGGCGTGGAGTACGCCGTGTTCCGGCGCTTCTTCCGGAGCGACCTGGCGGCGGCCCCGGAGCGCAAGCCGCAGGCCGGGGAGCCCGCGCCGCTGCCCCGGTTCGCGGCCGGGGTGCTCGCGCTGACCCTGGCCGGCTTCGCCCTCGCCTCCTTCGCGGGGGCGAGCCCGGCCTGGGCGGCCCTCGCGGGCACGCTGGTCCTGGCCGTACGGGCGCTGCGGCGCCGGGAGACCACCCCGGCGGCGATCCTGGGCTCGACGGCGCCGGCCTTCTGCCTGTTCGTACTGGCGCTGGGGGTGGTGGTGCGCGCGGTCGTGGACCACGGGCTCGGGGCCGGGCTGGAGTGGGTGACTCCGGCCGGGGACTCGCTGCCCGCGCTGCTCGCGGTGGCGGCGGTGGCCGCCGTACTGGCCAACCTGATCAACAACCTGCCCGCGGTACTGGCCCTGCTCCCGGTGGCGGCGGTGGGCGGCGCGGGGCCGGTGCTCGCCGTACTGATCGGCGTGAACATCGGGCCGAACCTGACCTACGCGGGGTCCCTGGCCACGCTGCTGTGGCGGCGGATCCTGCACGCGGACAAGTACGACGGCGTCACGCTCGGGGACTTCACCCGGCTCGGTCTGCTGACCACCGTGCCGGCCCTCGCCGCGGCCGTGACGGCCCTGTGGGCGGCCCTGCGGCTCGTCGGCGCCTGAGCCTCGGGGCCGGCCGGCGCCGCCTCCGGCCCCGGGATCCGCAGGGGCGCGGCGCGGATAGGATCGGGGCATCATGACTGCAACCCTCGTCGCCAAGAAGCTCACCGCCGCGCACGGTGAGCGCACGCTCTTCGCCGATCTCGACCTCGTCGTCGCGCCCGGCGACGTCATCGGCCTCGTCGGCGTCAACGGCGCCGGGAAGTCCACCCTGCTGCGGATGCTCGCCGGGCTGGACGCCCCCGAGACCGGTGAGCTGCGCCTCGCCCCGCCCAGCGCCGCCGTCGGGCACCTCCCCCAGGAGCCGGAACGGCGCCCGGGCGAGTCCATCCGCGAGTTCCTGGCCCGGCGTACCGGCGTGGCCGCCGCGCAGGCGGAGCTGGACGCGGCGACGCAGGGCCTGGTGGACGGAACCCCGGGCGCGGACGACGCGTACGCGGACGCCCTCGACCGGTGGCTGAACCTCGGCGGCGCCGACCTCGACGAGCGGGCCCTGCAGGTGGCCGACGACCTCGGGCTGTCCGTCGGCCTCGACCTGCCGATGACCGCGCTGTCCGGCGGCCAGGCCGCCCGCGCCGGGCTCGCCTCGCTCCTGCTGTCCCGCTACGACGTCTTCCTGCTCGACGAGCCCACCAACGACCTGGACCTCGACGGTCTGGAGCGCCTGGAGCAGTTCGTGAAGGGGCTGCGCGCCGGCACCGTGGTCATCAGCCACGACCGCGAGTTCCTCACGCGCACCGTCACCAAGATCCTCGAACTGGACCTCGCCCAGCAGCAGATCAACCTCTACGGCGGCGGCTACGACGCCTACCTGGCGGAGCGCGAGCGGGCCCGCAACCACGCCCGCGAGGAGTACGACGAGTACTCCGACAAGCGCTCCGCGCTGGAGGACCGGGCCGCGATGCAGCGCGGCTGGAGCGACAAGGGCGTCAAGAACTCCAAGCGCAAGGCCACCGACAACGACAAGTCCGCCAGGAAGTCCGCCGCCGACGCGAGCGAGAAGCAGGCCTCCAAGGCCCGCCAGACGCAGCGCGCGATCGAGCGTCTCGACGTGGTCGACGAGCCGCGCAAGGAGTGGGAGCTGCGCATGGAGATCGCGGCGGCCCCGCGCTCCGGCTCCGTGGTGGCCACCCTGCGCGAAGCGGTCGTCCAGCGCGGAGACTTCGCCTTCGGACCGGCGAGCCTGCAGATCGACTGGGCGGACCGGGTCGCCATCACCGGGGCCAACGGGGCCGGCAAGTCCACCCTGTTGGCCGTCCTGCTGGAACGGCTCGCCCCGGACTCCGGCTCCGCCGTCCTCGGCTCGGGCGTCCGGGTCGGCGAAGTCGACCAGGCCCGCGGCCTGTTCCTCGGTGACGAACCCCTCATCGACGCCTTCTGCGCGGCCGTCCCGGACACCGAACCGGCCGAAGTCCGCACCCTGCTGGCCAAGTTCGGCCTGAAGGCCGCGCACGTGAGCCGCCCGGCGGCCACCCTCTCCCCCGGCGAGCGCACCCGGGCGGCCCTGGCGCTGCTCCAGGGCCGCGGGGTGAACCTGCTGGTGCTGGACGAGCCCACGAACCACCTCGACCTGCCGGCGATCGAGCAGCTGGAGTCCGCCCTGGAGGCGTACGAGGGCACCCTGCTGCTGGTCACCCACGACCGCCGGATGCTCGACGCGGTCCAGGTGACCCGCCGCCTGCACGTCGCGGACGGCAAGGTCACCGAGCTCTGAGGCTCCGGCCCATGATCGTCTAGGCTCCCCGGTATGGACGAACGGGGGGCCGGGACGCCCTGGCACGAGCTCGAAGGGGTGGCGGCCGGGCAGGAGCAGGTTCCCGGCCTGCTGCGCGGACTGCTGACACCGGGGCTGCGGCGCTCTTCCTGGGCACAGTTGGAGGAGCTGATCGGCTGGCGCAGCGACGAGCCGCTGTTCCTGGAAGTCACCGGACGGCTCTTCGAGCTGCTTCCGCGACTCGACCCGCACCGGCGGGCCCTGGCCCTCCGGCTGTTGGCCCGGCGCGCCGAAGGCATCGGCGAACGCAGCGTCGGCGTGCACCGTCCGGTCTTCCTCGCCTTCATGGCCGCACGGCAGCACGTGGTCCCGTTCCTCACGGACCCGTCGGCCGAAGTCCGCACCGGAGCGGCCTGGTTGCTGCGCGGGCTCCGGGAAGCGGATCCGGCGGCGCTGGAGGCGCTGCGGCGCCAGGCCTCCGAGGAGAGCGACCCGACGGCGCTGGTCTCCCAACTGCTCGCGGTGGGAGTGCTGTCGGGCCCCGGCGAACCGGCGGTCGCGCAGTGGGCCCGGCCCTGGCTGGACCACCGGCAGCCCCTCGTACGGCTGGCCGCCGCGCGGACGGTGCTGCTGACGGCCGGCCCCGGGGGTGCGGAGGGCACGGGTCTTCGCGTCGCCGAGGTGTTCTCCGAGATCGGGACCGGCGTGCTGCCCGAAGTGCCCTGGTGGCCCGAGGGGTACCCGCCGGTCACGCGGTACGCGGACCGGCTCGCGGACCGTCCGCGGGAGGCGCGGGCCCTGGTCGACGCCCTGGCCCGGCACCGGAGCCCGAGCCTGCGGGCGCAGGCCGTACGGGCCGCCGGCGGCCAGCTCCGCCGCCGGCGCCACCCGGCGCCGCACCTGTGGGAGGCGGTGGCCGCCGGGCTGGAGGACGAGGCCGAGGTCACGGACGAAGCCCTGGTGGCACTCGCCGGGTGCGGGAGCGCGGCCGCCCCGTACGCGGACCGGATCGTCCGCGCGCTCGAGCGGCCCGTCGGCCCCGGCTGGCAGGGTTCGCACGCCGCGCTGAGGGCGCTGGTCCGCCTCGAGGACCCGCGCGCGCTGCCCCTGTACCTCCGGCGGTTCGGGGATCCCTGGGACGTCGGGCCACTGCCCGTGCGCTGGGCCCCGGAGCTGTTGCCGGTCTTCCGGGAGCGGCTCGCCGTGGGGCCCGGTGCCCGCGGCACCGGCGAGGCCCTGCGGATCCTCGCCCCGTGGGGCCCGGCCGCGACGCCCGCCGTGCCCGAACTGGCCGAGCTGCTGGACGGCCGGCAGGCCCGGCCGGCGGCCGAGGTACTGGGGCGGATCGGACCGGCCGCCTCCGCCTCGGCCGGGGCGCTCGCCGGGCTCGCCCGGGGTGACGAGGTCCCGTGGCGCTTCGGCCCCGGCACCGAACGCTCACCGATGCCGTGGCAGGGCGCGCAGACCGCGGCCTGGGCGCACTGGCGGGTGACGGGCGATCCCGAACTGGCGCTGCGGGTCTGCGGATCGGCGGCCCGGGCGGGGCTCGGCCGTCCGGTGCTGCGTTACCTCGCCGACCTGGGGCCGCTCGCAGCCCGGTACGCCGGTTCCGTGCGGGCGCTGCTCGGCTGCCCGGGCGAGTGGAGCAGGGTCGGCGCGGCCGAAGCCTGGTGGCGGATCACCGGTGATCCGGGCCCCGCCGTCGCAGCGCTGCTGCCGGAGCTGGCACCGCTGGCCGAACACCGCGTCACCGAGCTGACGTTGCGGACCGTGCGGGCGCTGGGGGCGATCGGCCCCGCCGCGGCGGCCGCCCTGCCCGTGCTGCGGGCCGTGGCGGCCGGGCCGCCGCGCCGGTACGGGGCGAGCTTCGTCATGGACGAGGAGCTCCTCCGGGACGCCCGGGAGGCGCTGGAGCGGATCGGCGGTCCCTGACGGCTGGGCCGGGCGGACCGGGCTTATCCCGCGTCCGCCGGAGGCCGGCGCGTGCGGGCCATCTTCCGGGCCACGAAGCCGCGCGGGAGGTGGCGGGCGGCCAGCGCGTACGCCTGGTAGCGCCGGCCCGTGATGCTCACCGGGCGGCGCCGGGCCAGGTCCTTCAGGGCCTTGGCCACCACGTCGTGCGGCTCCAGCCACACCGCGTCGCGCAGGGCGCTGACGTCCATCCCGGCGCGCTCCTGGAACTCGGTGCGGGTGAATCCCGGCACCACCGCCAGCACGCGGACCCCGTACGGCTCCATGTCCACGCGCAGCGACTCGCTGAAGGCCGTGATCCAGGCCTTGGCGGCGCCGTAGGTCCCGGTCGGGAGCAGTCCGGCCACCGAGGAGACGTTGAGCACCGCGCCGCGGCGGCGCTCGCGCAGGCCCGGGAGCACCGCGTGGGTGAGCCGGAGCGGCACCTTGACCAGCAGGTCGAGCATCCGCTCCTCCTCCTCGACCGGGCTGTACGGGAACGGCGCGGGGAGTCCGAAGCCGGCGTTGTTGACCAGGATGTCGACGGGCCGGGCCCGGTCGGCGAGCCGTTCGGCGACGGTTCCGAGCCCGGTCGCGTCGAGCAGGTCGGCGGGCAACACCTCGCAGACGGAGCCGAATTCCCGGGCGAGGTCTGCGGCGACGGCTTCGAGGCGGCCCTTGTCCCGGGCGACGAGGACGAGGTCGCAGCCCTTGGCGGCGAAGCCGCGGGCGAAGGCCGCGCCGAGTCCGGCGCTGGCCCCTGTGATCAGTACGGTGGTGGTCAAGAGACGTTCACTTCCTGGCGGTCGGGCGTGGTGCGGGGGTCACGGGGTGAAGCCCGCGGTGGCCGGTGAGGCGTAGGCCTGGGCGACCTTCACGAGGAAACGTGCCTCGCCTTCCAGGTCTCCTCCCTCGGCCGAGGTCTGGAGGGCCGCGGGCAGCTCCAAGGCGTTCTCCTCGGACCGCTGTTGCGGGATCCCGGCCAGCTTCGCCTGCCGCGCCTCCTTCAGTACGCAGGCCAGCGCGGCCGCGCCGGCCCGCTGTTCGGGTACTCCGCTGCCGGCCACGTGGCTGCGCGCGAGCTCCGGCACGCCCGGGGCGACGTACTCCCCCAGGATCAGGATGGCGTCGCGGGTCTCGATGACCTTGCGGTAGACGAGCAGGTTGCGCGGGACCGGCGGCCACAGCAGTTCCAGCACCCGGCCGGCGCGCGGCTTGTTGAGCGCCACGTGCGGGACGGCGTGGACCAGGTCGCGCCAGAGCGGCCACAGCCGCCAGGCGGTCGCGATGTCGGCGGCCGTGCGGCGGAAGGTGAACAGCGTCGGGACGAGGATCGCGGCGGCGCGGAGCAGCCCGTGCACGTTCATCAGCAGCGGGTTCGCCGGCATCGCCCAGGTGAAGCCGAACAGCGCCTTGAGCAGGTACACGAACCAGAACACCCCGGCGAGCGCGGTGCCCAGGCCGAAGAGCAGCAGTCCGGCGGCGAGGCCCCGGCTCTCGGCGCGACGGCTGTAGCGCCAGCAGACGAATACGCAGATGGTGTTGGCGAGCAGGTGCGCGGAGATCAGCACCAGCCAGTAGGCGAGCGAGGGCACCGGGTCGCCGACGGGCGGGATGGTGTGCGTGCCGTGGTCGGGCGCCGCGGTGTCCAGGACGACGAGGACGGTCAGCCACAGGACCGTGCCGGCGCCGGAGGCGATCTGGAGACGGCGGCCCCGGGTGGCGGCGGCCACGAAGTAGAGCACGGCGCCGGCCGAGAGGACGCCGATGAGGTTGCGCACCAGCCCGATGGTGTGCGCGTAGCCCGGGTCGCGGCCCATGGCGTAGGCGACGACGTCGGGGAGGTTCAGGGTCATCGCGGCCGCGGCGGTGGCGACGGCGAGCCACAGGCCCCGCTGGTGCGGGGCGCGCAGGGCGCCGGGCGCGCGGAGCAGGACGGCGATCCAGAGGCAGAGGACGCTGGGGACGGCGAGCGCGTCACCGAAGGCGATCAGGTCAGAGGCCACGGTGGACCGGCCCCCGCCCGCGCCGCTCGTAGCCCATCGCGGACTCCAGCCGTTCGAGCGTGTCCCGGCCTGCGGCCCCGTGGCCGGGGTGCGGGCCGCGGGTCCCCGTGCGGATGCGGATCATGCTGGCGAGCATCTCCGCCTCCCGCTCCTGGCGGGTGGTGTAGTTGGTGCGCCCGAGCACGGTGGGAACGGATCCGTCCGCCCCTCCGGTGCCCGGGGCGCCCGGGGAGTCCTCGGCGGGGGCTTCCAGGGAGTGGTGCCCGAAGAGGATGTGGCCGATCTCGTGGAGCACGATGTGCTCGCGGTGCAGCGGGGTGGTCTGGGCCTCGTAGAAGACGTAGTCCACGTCGGCGGTACCGACCCACAGTCCGCACACTCCGGACTCCGCGGCCTCCTTGGGCAGCGGGTGGAGGCGGATGGGGCGGCCCCGCTGCTCGGCTATCCGCTCGCACAGACCCTCGAGCGAGAAGGGGTGTGTCAGTTCAAGACGGCCGAGAATCGCCTCGCACCTTCTGCGCAGACTGGGCTGAGGGTGGCGCATGTGTTCCCTCTTCGGACCCTTTCTCGGGCAACGGTGGTAGGCGTGCGTGGGGTGGGCCATGACGTCCTTAGCCTTCAAGGCGACCTCGGGAGTGCGGTCCTGAGGGGGAAACGCGGAAGCCCGCTCGCCGCAAGACGAACGGGCGTTCCGTCATCCCTACAGATCACCCAGATGAGTTGGCAAGGTATGTCCCCATGTCGGGTGCCTATTCAGCCAATCCGGCACGAGCTGTCACGAATGGCTAGCGCTTGCGGCCGCCCCGCTCGTCGGGGCCGCTGAGCCCCGCGCGGCGCAGCGCGTCGGCCATCGCGCTGTTGGCGGGGGCCGGAGCGCCGCCGCCCTGACCGCCCTGCCGCTGACCGCCGCCTTGGCCGCCCTGACCGCCCTGGCGGCGGCCCTTGCCGCCGTCGCGGGAGCCGCCCTGGCCGCCCTGGCCGCGCTCGCCGCCGCCCTGAGCACCCTGGCCGCCCTGGCCGCCGGCCGGGCCGCGCTGCTGCGGGGGCCGGCCGCCGCCCCGCCGCTCGCCCCGCTCCTCGCGCTGCCTCGGGGCGCCGCCGCCTTCGGCGCCGCCCCGCTCCGCCTCGTCCTCGAGCCGCAGCGTCAGCGAGATCCGCTTGCGCGGGATGTCCACGTCCATGACCTTGACGCGGACGATGTCGCCCGGCTTCACCACGTCCCGCGGATCCTTGACGAAGTTCTTCGACAGCGCGGAGACGTGCGCCAGCCCGTCCTGGTGGACGCCGATGTCGATGAAGGCGCCGAAGGCTGCCACATTGGTGACCACGCCCTCCAGGATCATCCCCGGGGCCAGGTCGCCGATCTTCTCGACGCCCTCCTTGAAGGTCGCCGTCTTGAACGCGGGCCGCGGGTCCCGGCCCGGCTTCTCCAGCTCGCGCAGGATGTCCGTGACCGTCGGCAGGCCGAAGGCCTCGGTGACGAACTGCTCCGGCCGCAGCGAGCGCAGCACACCGGTGTTGCCGATCAGGGCCGCCACCTCGCTGCCCGCCGTCTTGCCCATGGTGCGGACCACCGGATAGGACTCGGGGTGCACGCTGGAGGAGTCCAGCGGGTCGTCCCCGTCGCGGATCCGCAGGAAGCCCGCGCACTGCTCGTACGCCTTCGGGCCCAGCCGGGCCACGTCCTTGAGCCCCTTGCGGTTGCGGAAGGGGCCGTTGGCGTCGCGGTGCGCCACGATGTTCTCGGCGAGTCCGCCGCTGATGCCCGACACGCGCGAAAGCAGCGGTGCGGAGGCGGTGTTGACGTCGACGCCGACGCCGTTCACACAGTCCTCGACCACGGCGTCGAGCGAACGCGAGAGCTTCACCTCGGACAGGTCGTGCTGGTACTGGCCGACGCCGATCGACTTCGGGTCGATCTTGACCAGTTCGGCGAGCGGGTCCTGCAGGCGCCGGGCGATGGAGACCGCGCCGCGCAGCGACACGTCCATGTCCGGGAGTTCCTGCGAGGCGAAGGCGGACGCCGAGTACACGGAGGCGCCGGCCTCCGAGACCATCACCTTGGTGAGCTTCAGCTCGGGATGGCGGGTGATGAGGTCCGCGGCGAGCTTGTCGGTCTCGCGGGATGCGGTGCCGTTGCCGATGGCGACGAGTTCGACCGCGTGCTCCTTGGCGAGGCGGGCCAGCTTGGCCAGCGCGTCGTCCCACTTGTTGGCGGGCACGTGCGGGTAGATCACCTCGGTGGCGACCACCTTGCCGGTGGCGTCCACCACGGCGACCTTCACGCCGGTGCGGAAGCCCGGGTCGAGCCCGAGCGTCGCGCGGGTGCCGGCGGGTGCGGCGAGCAGCAGGTCGCGCAGGTTGGACGCGAAGACCCGTACCGCCTCGTCCTCGGCGGCGGCGCGCAGCCGGGAGCGCAGGTCGATGCCGAGGTGCACCTGGATCTTCGTGCGCCAGGCCCAGCGGACGGTGTCGGCGAGCCACTTGTCGCCGGGGCGGCCGCGGTCGTTGATCCCGAAGCGGCGGGCGACCATGCCCTCGTACGTCGAAGGCCCGGGGGTCTCGCTCGGCTCTTCGGGCTCCAGGGTGAGGTCGAGGACGTCCTCCTTCTCCCCGCGGAGCATGGCGAGCACGCGGTGCGAGGGGAGGGCGGTGAACGGCTCGGTGAAGTCGAAGTAGTCGGCGAACTTGGCGCCCGCCTCCTCCTTGCCCTCGCGGACCTTCGCGGCGAGCCGGCCGCGGCCCCACATGCGCTCGCGGAGTTCGCCGATGAGGTCGGCGTCCTCGCCGAACTTCTCGGTGAGGATGGAGCGGGCGCCCTCCAGGGCGGCGGCCGCGTCGGCCACGCCCTTGTCCGCGTCGACGAACGCGGCGGCCGCCACGGCCGGTTCCTGCGAGGGATCGGCCAGCAGCCCCTCGGCGAGCGGCGCGAGGCCGGCCTCGCGGGCGATCTGTGCCTTGGTGCGGCGCTTGGTCTTGAAGGGGAGGTAGATGTCCTCCAGCCGCGCCTTGGTGTCGGCCGCGTTGATGCGCGCCTCCAGCTCGGCGTCGAGCTTGCCCTGCTCCCGTACGGAGTCGAGGATCGCCGCGCGCCGGTCCTCCAGCTCGCGCAGGTAGCGCAGGCGCTCCTCCAGGGTGCGCAGCTGGGCGTCGTCGAGCATCTCGGTCGCTTCCTTGCGGTAGCGCGCGATGAACGGCACGGTCGAGCCGCCGTCGAGCAGCTCGACGGCGGACTTGACCTGCCGTTCCCGTACGCCGAGCTCCTCGGCGATCCTGCCTTCGATGGACATCGTCACTGTGCGGTCCCGCCTGCCTTCGTACGTATGCGTGATGCTGGTGCGTGGTGCGTGGTGCGTGGTGCGTGGTGCGTGCTGCGTGCTGCGTCGGAAGGCTGCCAATTGTGGCAGGTGGCGGCCGCGGACGTCGGGAGCCGGGCCCGGTCCGGGTCTCAGGCCTTGCCCATGAGGTCCCCGGGGAAGGCTCCGGCGACGAAGGCCTGGACGGTGAAGCCGCCGCCGAGCTCCGCCAGCCGGGCGACTCCGGCCGCGCCGAGGTGCTCGTACGGAGCCTCGTCCAGGCGGTCGGTCTCCGTCTCCAGTGCTTCGCGCAGCGCCGCGCCCTCGGGCGTGAGCTCGCCGGCCGCGTCGAGCAGGCCGCGCTCGCGCAGCCGGTCCGCGGCCGCGTCGAGGTCGGACTGGTCCCAGCCGCGGATGAACTTGACGTACTTCGGGGTCATGCCGTGGCCGCTGGCCGTGTGGCTGACCAGGGCCTCGACCGGGTCAAGGCCCAGGGTGAGCAGGGCGACGAGGTGCCCGTCGCCGCGGTGCTCGCGCAGCAGGGTGGTGGCGTGCCACAGCTTGAGGTGCGGCTCCTCGGGTACGGGCAGGTCCGCGTGGGCCGAGTAGAGCGTACGGGCGTGCCGGGTGCAGGCCTCGGTCGCGCGCATCGCCAGCCCGGCGGCCTCGGCGATCCCGGGGGAGGCGATGGTCTCCTCGCCGAGGAGCCGGCGCAGGGTGCTGTCCGCGGCCCGCAGCCGGGCGGCGAGGACCTGCTCGGGGGTGGCGGTCGCCCAGACGGCGGGCAGGTGCCGGGCGACGAGGTCGTGGCGGTAGTTGTAGAAGGTGGCCGTCACGGTGCCCGCGCCGACCGCGCCCATGGCGGCGGAGCGGGAGGCGAGGTTGACGGCGTTGGGGTCGGTGATCCCGAGGGCGGCGAACTCCTTGCCGAGGTCGGGCGAGAAGTAGACGGTGGAGTGCAACGGGTTGATCGCCCCGTGCCAACAGCTGCGGGCGGCGTGCTCCGGAAGGGTCATGGCGTGCAGGCTAACGACTGCTTGGTATGGAGAGAAGAGCGGTGCGCCGCACCTCCGGTGAACCGGTGGCGGAGGGCGGCCTTCCCCTACATGCCCGGCTCGTAGTAGCCGTCGGGCCCCTGCTGGGGCGTCCACCAGTTCATCAGCCCCCACGCCGCCAGACCGGTCGCCACCAGGGCGAGGGCGATGCCCGCGCCGCGGCGCCGCCGGGCCACCGCGTACGCGGCCGCCGGGATCAGCACGCCGCCGATGAGGATCAGCGGCAGGTCGACGAACAGAACGGAGAGGTCCTGGTCCTCGCTCTCGAACCCGCCGTCGAGGGCGTAGGCCGACCTCGACGCCCAGATGATCCCGCCCGTCACCGCGCCCAGGCCGGCGAGGAGGGCCTCAGCCGACCGTGGTAGGAATCTCCTCCCCTTAGGGCGGAGAGCGGAAGTCAATTCAGCTCGGCTCCCGTGGCGACGACGACCCCGTAGAGCTCGGTGACCGTGGCGAGGGCAGCCTGGTGGATCTGCCGCGCGGTCAGGGCGCCGGCCGGGCTTTCCAGCGCCCGCGTCGCCGAGGCGTCGGCGACGACCGTGGGGGCGTAGCCGTGCAGGAAGGCGCCCTCGGTGGTGAACAGGGTGCACATGTTGGTCATGAACCCGGCGATGATCAGGTTCTTGCGGCCGGTGGCCTCGATGATCTCGTGGAGGTCGGTCCGGTGGAAGCCGTTCGGGACGGACTTGGTGACGACGGCCTCGCCGGCCCGGGGGGCGACGGAGGCGTGCAGGGTGCCCGGCTCGGTGTCGACTCCGTACCCGCCGTCCCGGACGTGGACGACGGGGGTGCCGGCCTCGCGGGCCCGGGCGAGGAGCCGGGAGGCGGAGGCCAGCGCGGGTTCCCAGCCGTCGAGTTCCATGACGCCGCCGGTGTAGGTGTTCTGGTAGTCGATCAGGACCAGGACCGCGTCCTCGAAGGTCGCGGGGGTCTCGTCGAAGCCGTTGAGCTGACGCAGCGTGGTGGTAGCCATGGGGGTGCCGTTCTCACGAGAGGGTGGGGTGTGCGGCCGACTCGGGGGCCACAACGACAACGCTAGGACGCCTCGAACGCGCGGGCAATGACGGCCGACCCGCAGATCCGGACATCGATCGGCGCAGGCCAGGAGCCGTGCGCGGGGTGTCGCGACTGCCCGGAACGACATGTTCCGCACGGGCGTCTTTCAGACGCGTGGCGATCGTGTGACAGGAGGGGCCGTAGACATGACGTGGGGTCCCGGGCGTGAATACGGTCGAACGGAAGCCACTCCCCTACCACTTGGAGTTCAAGGTGCACCGCAAAGTCATCGCCCCGAGCGTGCTCGCCGCTTCCCTTCTGCTGGTGATCCCGGCGTCGGCGGCGAGTTCCGTTCCGGGCGCACCGGGTATCGGCGATCCCTACTACCCGGCCAGCGGCAACGGCGGGTACGAGGTGTCCCATTACGACCTGCGCCTCCAATACCAGCCGAAGACCGACCTGCTGGAGGGCACGGCCACCCTGCTCACCACCGCCAAGCAGGACCTGTCCCGCTTCAACCTCGACTTCGGTCTGGCCGTCAGCGAGATCCGGGTCAACGGGGTCAAGGCGAAGTTCGCCAAGTCCGGAACCTCGGAGCTCGAGGTCACCCCGGCCTCCCCGCTCCCGCGGGGCAAGCAGTCGAGCGTGGTCGTCAAGTACGCGGGCAAGCCCTCGGAGTTCAAGGTCGACGGCTGGTCGGCCTGGCAGCGCACCCCGGACGGCGGCGTCGCCGCGCAGGAGCCGGACGTGGCCGCCTGGTGGTTCCCCAGCAACGACCACCCGCTCGACAAGGCCACCTTCGACGTGTCGGTGAACGTGCCCGACGGCACCCAGGCCATCAGCAACGGTGTCCTGCAGTCGCAGAGTTCGCGCCTCGGCTGGACCCGGTACAACTGGCGCTCGAACAAGCCGCAGGCCACGTACCTCGCCACGCTCGCCATCGGCAAGTTCGACATCACCACCGACAAGACGGCGAGCGGGCTGCCGATCCTTAACGCCTACAGCCAGGACCTCGGCGACAACGCGGGCGCGGCGCGCGCCAGCGTGGAGCGGACCGGTGAGGTCGCGGAGTGGCTGGAGGGGGTCTTCGGTCCGTACCCCTTCAACGCGCTCGGCGGGTACGTGCCGAACGTGCCCAGCGGGTTCGCGCTGGAGACGCAGACCCGGTCGTTCTACAGCCCCCGGCAGTTCGCGAACGGCGCGAACGTGTCCGTGGTCGTGCACGAGGTGGCCCACCAGTGGTACGGGGACAGCGTGTCCGTCGACGGCTGGAAGGACATCTGGATCAACGAGGGCTTCGCCCGCTACAGCCAGTGGCTGTGGTCGGAGAAGGAGGGCGAGGGCACCGCGCAGGAGCTCGCCGACTGGGCGTACGGGCTGCGGGCGGCCGAGGACCCGTTCTGGCAGGTCAAGCCGGGTGACCCGGGTCCGGAGAACCAGTTCCACGGAGCCGTCTACGACCGTGGCGCGATCGCCCTCCAGGCGCTGCGCAACACGATCGGCGACGAGAAGTTCTTCCGGATCCTGAAGGGCTGGCCGACCGAGCGGGCCTACGGCAACGCCAAGGTCGGCGACTTCGTCCGCTACGCCGAGAAGGTCTCGAACCAGCCGCTCGCGCAGCTCTTCGAGACCTGGCTGTACACCCCGGGCAAGCCGGCCGCCTCGGCGCTCAACCCGGCGTCGGCGACCATCCTTCCGGGCGCCCGCACCCTGCGCGCGCCGGCCGCGAAGCCGGCCGCGAAGCCGGCCGCGAAGCCGGCCTCGAAGCCGGCCGCGAAGCCGGCCGCGAAGCCGGCGGCCGAGCCGAAGTCCTGGAAGAAGATCGCCGTGACGAACACCGTGCACGACCACTGACCCGGCGCCCTGTGACGCTGCGCGCCGTCGCCCCTCAGCGGGCGGCGGCGCGTACGCGCGCCCGGGCCGCGCGGGCGATCGGGAGGTAGCGCAGGCGCTCCGGCAGGATCGGTACGAGGAGACGCACGGCCGTGCTGAATCGGCGCAGGCGGCGCTCCTGGGCCGGAGTCCACTCCAGACCGATGGCGGCGCGCGCCTCGGGCGGCATGTAGCCGGCGGTGACGAAGGCCCGGAAGTGCAGGAAGGCGGCCCGCAGGACGGGCCAGGTCAGGCGCAGCAGCAGCCGGACCGGCAGCGGGCCTCCGGCCGGGCGGGGCAGGGGCGCGTCGGTGGCGAGGAGTTCGCGGGCCACCTTGGTGGGCTCGATCTCCTCGGCCAGCATCCGGTGGTAGTACGGCCAGTACTCCTCGATGCTCTGCGGCATGTCCCGGTCGCGCAGGCCGAGGATCCGGCCCACCTGGAGCCACTCGCGGTAGAGCTGGCGCTCCTGGGCCGGGGTGAAGGGGCGCAGCAGGTAGCGCCCGGCGTAGAGGTAGACCGGGAAGCCGGTGGCGTGCACCCAGGCGTAGCAGGCCGGGTCGAGGGAGTGGTAGCGGCGCCCGCGGGTGTCGGTGCCCTGGATCTCCTTGTGCAGGCGGCGCACCCGGCGCCCCTCGGCCGCGGCGTCTGCCCCGCCGTACACCCACAGCTGGACGGAGCGCAGGGAGCGCTCGCCGCGGCCCCAGGGGTCGGTGCGGAAGACGGAGTGCTCGTCGACCCCGGCGCCGATGGCGGGGTGGGCGACCTGCAGGGTGAAGGCGGCGGGCAGCATGAGCAGCGCACGGACGTCTCCGGCAATGGTCCAGAGCACGCCCCCGGGCGGCGGGGGCTCGGGGTCGGTCCGGCCGCCGGAGGTGCGGTGCGCCGCGCTCCGCGCCCCGTCCGTCCCCTCCGCCCGTTCCGTTCCCTCGAAGGGCGGCTCCGTCGTACTCATGCGTGCGCCCCCAGGGTGCCGAAATTGCCGTTCTCCCAGTATGCAGGGGGTCCGGTGGCTTCCGCCGGAGCCTGTGGACGGTGCATCCTGCGGCCATGAACCTGTCCCCCTCGGCCTGGCTGCGGGACCTGGCCCCCTGGATGCTGGCCGGCACCGCCGTGACGCTGGCCCTGGTCTTCGCGGTGCTCTTCGCACTGTTCGCGGCGGCGTACTTCTTCCTGCGGTTCCGGCGGCACCGGGAGGACGCCCGGGGCGCCCACGACACCTCCGGCGCCTCGGAAGCAGGCGGTCTCGGCGGCTTCACCTGGACCTCCGCACAGGACGAGGACCGGCGGGCCGGCTGAGGGACCGGCCCGGCAGGCCGAAGATGTACCCCCTGCGTCCAGAAAACCGTGTCACGGGTGTTACCGCGAAG
Source organism: Streptomyces sp. NPDC059957 (assembly GCF_042730015.1). Lineage (NCBI taxonomy): Bacteria > Bacillati > Actinomycetota > Actinomycetes > Kitasatosporales > Streptomycetaceae > Streptomyces > Streptomyces sp. NPDC059957. The sequence goes on from NZ_JBHWMB010000016.1 coordinate 83,515, forward strand.
TAACCCTGGCTGCTTGGATGGCGGAGCCGATCTTCCCCCACAGGAACGAGGGAACCTCCATGCCCCAGATCCAGCCCCGCAGGGCCCGCGCCGCCGCCGCGGCCGTCGCCGCGATCGCCGTCGGATCGCTGGTCGCGACGACGGCTCCGGCCGCCACCGCCGCCGAGAGCGCCGCCGCGCCGCGGCTCAGCGTCCTGTCGTACAACGCGTTCCTGATGAGCAAGAGCCTGTACCCCAACTGGGGCCAGGACCACCGGGCCGCGGAGATCCCCAAGGCCTCCTGGTACAAGGGCCACGACGTGGTCGTGCTCCAGGAGGCCTTCGACAACGGCGCCTCGGACGCGCTGAAGGCCAACTCGGCCGCGCAGTACCCGTACCAGACCCCCGTCGTGGGCCGCAGCAAGTCCGGCTGGGACGCCACGGGCGGCGCCTACTCCTCCACCACCCCGGAGGACGGCGGCGTGGCGATCGTCAGCAAGTGGCCGATCGTGCGCAAGGAGCAGGTGGTCTTCAAGGACGCCTGCGGCGCGGACTGGTGGTCCAACAAGGGCTTCGCCTACGTCGTGCTGGACGTGAACGGCACCAAGGTCCACGTGGTCGGCACGCACGCACAGTCCACCGACCCCGGCTGCGGCGCCGGCGAGGCGGCGGAGATGCGCGCCCGCCAGTTCCGCAACATCGACGCGTTCCTGGACGGCAAGAACATCCCGGCGGCCGAACAGGTCATCGTGGCGGGCGACCTGAACGTCGACTCGCGCACCCCGGAGCTGGCCACCATGCTGGCCAACGCCGATCTGGCCGGCTCCGACACCCGCACGGGCCACACGTACTCCTTCGACACCGCGCTGAACTCGATAGCGAAGTACCGCTACCCGACCGACCCGCGCGAGGACCTGGACTACGTGCTCTACCGCAAGGGCAACGCCCGCCCGGCGAACTGGGAGAACAACGTGGTCCTGGAGCAGTCGGCGCCCTGGACGGTCTCCAGCTGGGGCACCTCCTACACCTACAACAACCTCTCCGACCACTACCCGCTGATCGGCCGCTGATCCGGCGCTGACCCGCCGAGGCGAAAGGGGTGTGGGCGACGCGGGTCCGGGGGCAAAACCCCCCCCCCCCGCAGGAAAAAACCCACCACCCCCCCCCCCCCCCCCCCCCTTTGTCTCCCCCGTGGCTCTGCCGCTGACCCGCGGGGGAGAGGGGGGTTTCCCCTCCGCGCCCCGGCGCCCACACCCCTTTCCTCCGGCAGGAGCCGCTCAGCCGTTCGCCTTCGCCCGCTCCCATTCGCTCGCGTAGTCGTTGAAGATCGCCCGCAGGTGGTGGCCGATCTTCAGGTAGTCCAGGTCGTCGAGGTTGGCCAGCGAGACGCGCACCGACCACTGGGGGCCGTCGAAGCCGCCGCCGTTGAGGAGGACCACCGAGGTCTGCTCGGCGAGCCGGAACAGCGGGTCGACCGGTTCGTAGTTCTTCTCCAGGAAGTCCGCGAAGTCCTTGCCGTGGACCCGTTCCGCCTCGGCCAGCAGGTCGAGTTCGATGTAGTACCCGGCCCGCTTGTCGTCCTCGGAGATCTTCATCTGGGCGCCCTCCAGCAGCAGGTCGAGCCTGCGGTGGACGATCTGCCGGATGCGCTCCTTGTACGCCTGGCCCTCGTCCAGCATGTCGAAGAGCGAGAAGAGCACCATCATCGTCTGCTGCGGCAGCGAGAGGCCGGCCGTGTGGTTGAGGGCCACCGAACGGGAGTCCGCGACGAGCCGGTCGATGAAGCGGATCTTCTCCGGCTCCAGGCTGAGAGTGCCGTACCGCTTCGCCAGGCGGTCCTTCTGGTCCTGGGGGAAGGCCGCGACCATGTCGTCGATGACGTTGTCGTCGTGCAGTCCGATGACTCCGAGCCGCCAGCCGGTGCAGCCGTAGTGCTTGGAGTACGAGTACACGAGCAGGGTGTTGCGGGGCAGGTCGGCCGCGATCGAGCGGAAGCCGGGCACGAAGGTGCCGTACACGTCGTCCGTGACGATCAGCAGGTTCGGGTTGGTGGTGGCGACGATGTCCTTGATCTGGTTCGCCACGCGGTCGCTCAGCGCGAGCGAGGGCGGGTTGGACGGGTTCACCAGGCAGACGAGCTTCACCGAGGGGTCGGCCAGCTTGGCGACCTCCTCCTCCGGGTAGCGCCACTGGCGCACCCCGGTCTCGGCGAACAGGCTCGCGGAGACGTTGACCACCTCGAACTCGAAGGTGTCGAGCTCGGGGATCTCGATGTACGGGGTGAACACCGGGGTCATCAGGGCGATCTTGTCGCCCTTCTTCAGGATCCCGTTCTTCATCAGGGAGTCGAAGATGTAGCACATGGCGGCGGTGCCGCCCTCGGTCGCGAACAGCGACAGGTTGTTGCCCTCCGGCGGCTTCTTGCCGAACATCTCGTCGGCGACGTAGCCGCGCACGATGTGCTCCGCGTGCGTCAGCATCCGGTCCGGAACCGGGTAGTTGTCGCCGGTGATGGAGTCCGTCAGCTCGTGGACGAAGGAGTCCTTGTCGAACGGCCAGCGCTTCAGGGCGTACCGGACGCAGGCGGACAGCATCTCCACGCCCGGCAGGTCGGGGTGGCGCCGGGCCCAGGACTCGAACCGCTCCCCGATGCCCTTCTTCTCCGGCATCCCGCCGAGGTTGTCGGCGGTCCACACCCGCCGGGACTCCTCCAGCGCGAAATAGCCCAGCGCGTAGAAGGCCTCGCGCGGCCCGGTGGCGATCCAGTTCGGGTTGCCGCGGCCCGCGTTGAGCATGGCGCGGGCGGTGGTGTCCTTCTGGCCGGGCATGTCGGCCTGGGCGGCCGTGGCGAGCTGGATGAACTTGTCCTTCAGCTCGAACGGGCTGAGCTGCGCGAAGGACTGGATCTCCTCGCGGCTGAAGGTGGTCTTCGGCACGGTGACTTCCTTTAGTTCGAGGGGCTTTGGTTCGAGGGCTTTGGTTCGAGGGGCTTTGGTTCGAGGGGGCTTCGCGTCAGTGGTTGAGGATGACGATGACGGCGCCCCAGATGGTCAGCAGCACGTTGCTGATCGCGTAGGGGATCGTGTAACCCAGCGTCGGCACCTGCGATTTGGACTGTTCGTTGACCGCGCCGATCGCTGCCGTGGTGGTCTGGCCGCCCGCGAGGACGCCCATCAGGATCGGGAAGCGGATCTTCTGGACGTGGTGGCCGACGAGGAAGCCGACCAGGAGCGGGATCAGCGTGGCGATGGCCCCGAAGAGCAGCAGTCCCCAGCCGGCGGTGGCCAGCCCGCTGGTGAAGCTGGGTCCGGCGTTGATGCCGACGACCGCCACGAAGAGGCAGAGCCCGAGGGTGTCCATGAACCACTGTGCGCCGGGCGGGACGTTGCCGTACGTCGGGTACTTGCCGCGGATCCAGCCGAAGACCAGGCCCATGATGAGCGCGCCGCCCGAGGTGGACAGCGAGATCGGGACCCCGCCGGCGGTGAGCGCCGGGATGCCCAGGCAGCCGCCGAGGAAGATGCCCAGGCCCACCCAGATCATGTCGGTGGCGAAGCTGGTGGGCACCGGCTTGCCGATGGCCTTGCCGGCCGGGTCGACCAGGCGCTTGGGGCCGGACAGGATCAGGGTGTCGCCGCGCTCCAGCTGGGTGGCGAGCCGGTAGGGGAACTCCGTTCCGGAGCGGAACAGCTTGTCGATGTAGACCCCGACCATGAAGGGCTCGGCGCGCAGTTCCGCGATGGTCTTGCCGAGCTGCGCCTTCTCCGAGGCGACCACGTGCAGCGTCTCGGTCTGGTAGCCGAGCAGTTCGACGTCGTCGGTCTCGGGGCCGATGTGGGTGCGGGCGTCGAAGGCGACCAGGGAGCCGCGCAGGGCGCTGACGGCGACGACGTCGCCTTCGAGCAGGGTGGTCTGCTGGGTGTGGTCGAGGATCGCCCCGTCCCGTCGGACCCGGGTGAGGTAGATGCGGTGGCCCAGCGCCTTCTGCTGGTTCTCGAAGTCGTCGATGGTCCGCCCGACGAGATCGGGGCGCTGGATGGTGTAGGCCCGCAGGACGATCTCGTAGTAGCCCTCGTGCAGGTCGGGGTTGTCGCTGGGGGCGTCCATCTCCTTGGCGATCCGGGCGCTCTCGGCCGCGAGGTTGCGCCGGTAGAGCCGGGGCAGCACGTTGGCCAGGAGCATCGCGCAGAGGATGGTGCCGAGGGGGTAGGTGACCGCGTAGCCGACGGCGACGAAGTCCTGCTGCTCCTTGATCTGGTCGGCCGAGAGGCCCGGAAGGTTCCCGATGGCGTCCTGGGCCACGCCGATGACGGCGGACTGGGTGAGCGCGCCGCCCAGCAGGCCGGCGCTGAGGCCCGGCCCGTAGCCGAGCATGACGGCGAACCCCCAGGAGACCAGCAGGCCCGTGACGCAGACGATCACGGCGTTGAGCACCTGCGGGAGGCCGTCCTTCTTCAGACCGCGGAAGAACTGCGGGCCGACCTTGTAGCCGAGGGCGAAGAGGAACATCGTGAAGAAGAGGTTCTTCACGGTCCCGTCGATGGTGATCTTGAACTGGGCGCCGAAGACGAGTCCGACGATGAGGCAGCCGGTGACGGCGCCCAGCCCGATGGCCTTCCAGCGCAGCTTCCCGACGAGGAAGCCGAGCGCCACGGTGATGAAGACCAGGAGTTCGGGGTGGGGCTGGAAGATGTTCCTGTTCAGGAAATCGATCATGTGGGCGCCGTCCGGGTGGGGTTGGGGGCGGGCGGGCAGAGCTTGACGGGGCGGGACGGGGGCGTCAGGCGCCCAGGATCCCGACGAGGATCGGCCCTGTGAGTGGGAGCAGGAAGTTGGACAGCGCGTAGGTGATCGTGTAGCCGAGCATCGGCACCGAGCTCTGTGCCACTTGCGTGACCGAGGTGATGGCCGGCGTGGAGCACTGCTGTCCGGCGATGGCACCGATCAGCAACGGCTTCTCGATCTTCAGGAGCTTGCGCCCGACGACCAGCGAGATCGTGGCCGGTACGAGGACCATGGCGATCCCGGCGAACGGCAGCAGGGCCCCGTACTCCTTGAGCAGCGGCCAGGCCTGCGGGCCCGAGGTCAGCCCGGTGCAGGCGATGAAGACCGCGAGCCCCATGTCCTTGATGGTGGTGGCGGCTTGCGGCGGGAAGGCGCCGAAGGTCTGCCTGCGGGAGCGGAACCAGCCGAAGAGCAGACCCGAGATCAGGCAGCCGCCGCCGGTGCCGAGCGAGAGCGGGACCCCGCCGGCGCGGACCACGATCTGCCCGATGAGCGAGCCGACCGCGATGCCCAGGCCGAGGTAGATGAAGTCGGTGGCGTCGTTCTTGGCCACCGTGCCGATCTTCTCCACGATCCGGTTCAGGCCCGAGCGGGCACCCACGAGGGTGACGACGTCACCGCGCTCGACGACGGTGTCCGGGTTGGCGGGCAGGTGCTGCTCGCCGCGGAGCACGTCGGTCACGTACACGCCGCTGCGCCCGAACTCCTTGTGGGTGGTGCGGATCTCTTCCAGCGACTTGCCGGCGACCGACTTGTCGGTCATGGCGACCTGCCGGGTGGCCAGCGGGGTGTCCACCCCCGGGATGCCGGGGGTCTCCGGGCCGATGGCCCGGCCGGCCGCGATGGCCTCGGAGCGCCGGCCGACGACGAGGACGAGGTCGGAGAGGACGAGCTCGAGGTCCGGGGCGGGGGTGAGGTCCTTGGAGCCGCGCCGGACGGCCTCCACGGTGACGCCGCCGTCGAAGGCCGCCTCCAGGTTCCCGACGGTGCGGCCGTCGGCGAGGGTGACCAGGTGGGTGCGTCCGACCAGGCCGGGCATGGCCTGGCGCTCGTCGCTCTCCAGGCCGCCGGAGCCGCCGCCGCGCATCTTCTCCCACAGCTCGCGCGAGGCGTCCGCCAGGTTGATGCGGAGCAGCATCGGCATGATCTGGCTGGTGTAGATGACGATGGTGACCAGGCCGAAGAGGTAGCAGACCGTGTACGCGGTGGCCACGTGGCCCTGGTAGGTGGAGATCTGCTCCGCGGTCAGGTCAGGGAGCTTGCCGATCGCCTCGGTGGCGGTGCCGACCACGGCGGATTCGGTGGCCGCGCCGGCGAGGATGCCGGAGGCGGTGCCGACGTCGAGGTCGAAGGCCTTGGCCAGCAGGTAGGCGAGGCCGAGCACGCTGACGAGCTCGATGAAGCAGAGCGCGAAGAAGCGCATGCTCTTGCGGTTGAGGTTGGCGAAGAACTGCGGACCGGCCATGTAGCCGAGGGCGAAGATGAAGAGCGCGAAGAAGATCGTCTTCACATCGGCGTCGATCTCGATCTTGGCCCAGGCGCCGAGCAGCAGCGACACGATCAGCGTGCCGCAGATGCCGCCGAGGGTGATCGGGCCGACGCGTATCTTGCCGACGAGATATCCGGCCGCCAGGCAGAGGAACAGGGCGAGTTCGGGGTGGTCTTGCAGCACACCCACGGGCGATCAGCCGCCCTTGCCGGGCGGCGTGGCGAATTCAGGGCATATGCACATTCCTTCACCCTTGCCCGGTGAGTGATCTTCCGCTCACCGGGCAGGGCCGTTCGTGTGACGGATCTTTCTACGAAGCTTCGTGCGGTCCGGAGTGCGAGTCGGGCTGCGAGTCGGGCTGTGAGTCGGGCTGCGACTCGGACCGCGGCTCCGCGTACAGCCCGTCGATCAGCTCCGCGTACTTCTCCCGGATCACCCTGCGGCGCAGCTTCAGGGACGGGGTCAGCTCCCCCGACTCCGGGCCCCACTCCTCGGTCAGCAGCCGGTAGCGCTTGATCTGCTCGGTGCGGTTGAGCCGTGCGTTGGCGGCTTCGACGGCCCGGGCGATCTCCTCCCGTACGGCCGGGTGCGCGGCGAGCTCCGCGGGCGTGGCGGCCTCGATGCCGTGGGCCTCGGCCCACGCCGGGGCCAGTTCGGGGTCCAGGACGAGGAGGGCGACGAGGTAGGAGTGGCCGTCCCCGTGCACCAGTGCCTGCCCGATCAGCGGGTGTTCCTTGACGGTGTTCTCCACCAGGGCGGGCGAGACGTTCTTCCCGTTCGAGGTGATGATCAGTTCCTTCTTGCGGTCGGTCAGCCAGAGGAACCCCGCCTCGTCGAGCCGCCCGATGTCCCCCGTGGGGAACCAGCCCGCCCCGTCGCAGGCGCTCTCCACGGAGCCGTCCGGGAGGAGGTAGCCGCCGAAGACCGTCTCTCCCCGTGTGAGGATCTCCCCGTCCTCGGCGATCCGCAGCTCCAGCCCCTGGATCGGGCGTCCTACGGAGCCCAGCCGGAAGCCGTCCGGGGTGTTGACCGTGCACACGCCGGAGGTCTCGGTCAGCCCCCAGGCGTCCATGATCGTGATCCCCCAGCCCGCCCAGAAGCGCACCACGTCGATCGGCATCGGCGCGGTGGCACTGGCCGTCCAGATCAGGCGGTCCATCCCGGCCAGCGTCAGCAGCGGGTCCAGCACCCGCTCCTTGGCCCCGGCGTACGAGGCTTCGAGCGCGGCCGGGACCTCCTCGCCGCGCTCCCGGTGCCCCGCCCGCTCGCGTGCCAGGTCGTTGGCGGCTTCGATGGCGCGGCGCTGCTCCTCGGGAAGCCGTCCGAGCACCGCCCGTACGGAGGCGGCCAGCTTCTCCCACACCCGGGGCACGCCGAAGAACTGCACGGGGTGCAGCTCGCGCACCGCGACCGCCACGGCGGCCGGGTCGGCGCACAGCCGGACGTGTGCGGCCCTCAGGAGCGGGAGGTAGATGCCGAGGATCCGCTCGGCGATGTGCGCGAAGGGCAGGTAGCAGAGGTGCTCGGCGTGCTCGGGCAGCTCGATGTGCCGGTCGAGGCGGACGGACTGGAGCACGATGTTGCGGTGGGTCAGGCGCACCCCCTTGGGGTCGCCGGTGGTGCCCGAGGTGTAGACGACGGTCAGCGGGTCCTCGGAGCGGGACTCCCGCCAGGCCTTCTCGAAGGCCTCGGAGCGGTGCAGCCGGGCGCCGCCGGCGTACACCGACCCGTAGGTCGAGTGCGGGCCGGCTTCGGCGGCCTCGGCCACGACGAGCCGTTCCAGCGGGGTCCCGGGGTCGGCCAGCAGCGGCTCCCACCGGGCCAGCTCCCGGGCTCCCTCCACCACGGCGAGCCGGGCCCGGCTGTGGCGGGCTATGTGGGCTATCTGCTCGGGCGCGGAGGTCCCGTACACGGTGACGGGGACGGCGCCGAGGTGGACGAGGGCGAGGTCGCTGAGCCAGTGCTCAGGGCGGTTGCCCATCATCAGCAGGACGTGCTCGCCGCGTTCGACGCCCAGGGAGGCGTAACCGGCGGCGAGGACGGCCACCTTGCGGCGGACGTCCGACCAGCTGAGGGTGGTCCAGCCGTCGCCCTCGCGCCACGAGAGGGCGGGAAGGGCGCCGTGCTCGGCGGCGTTGCGCGCCAGCAGGGCGGGCAGGGTGAGCTCTTCGGGAGGTGCGGGCAGTCGCAGTTTCGTGGGCATGGGCAGCTCCTGGCCGTTTCACATCGTTGGTGCGACAGCAATACTGTTGAACACGAACGGTGGCGAACTTCAGCTGTGCGGTCTAGAGACGCGCTGATCAGAGAGCAAGGCGGAGAGCCCATGACCACCCAGGCACCGGAGCCGGCGTCGCTGACCGTCGACGAACTGGCGGCCAGGGCGGGTGTGACCGTCCGCACCGTACGGTTCTACAGCACCCGCGGACTTTTGCCCCCTCCCGTGATCGGACCCCGTCGGGTTGGCCGGTACGGCCCGGAACACCTGTCCCGCCTCGCCCTCATCGAGGAGTTGCAGCACCAGGGCATGACCCTCTCCGCCATCGAGCGCTACCTCGAGGCTCTGCCCGACGATCTGAGCGCGCACGATCTGGCCATCCACCGCGCGCTGGTGGCGACCTGGGCCCCGGACGCGGCGCTGGACTCCTCGCGCGCGGAGCTGGAGAAGCGGGCCGGGCGCTCCCTGACGGAGACCGACATCCGGCGGCTGACGGCCATGAACGTGCTGGCGCCGACCCCGGAGGGCTTCCGGGTGGACATGGGGCTGCTGCGGCTCGGGGTCGCGCTGCTCGACGTGCCGATCGCCCACGAGACGATCCTGGTCGCGCGCGAGGTGCTGCTCGGACACGCCCGGACGGCGGCGCACCAGCTGACCGCGCTGTTCCGGGACGAGGTGTGGGGGCCGTTCACGGAGGGCGAGAGCGACCCGGAGCGGGTGGAGTCGATGAAGGCGCTGTCCGCGCACATGCAGCCGATGGTGGTGCAGGCCCTGGTGACCGCTTTCCAGCGCTCACTGAAGGAGGAATTGCGGGCGGCCTTCGTGTCCGACGAGACACCCGGCGGGCCATAGCCGCGGTCCGAAGCCCTGCTTTGGCGGGGCGGGCCCGTTCTCAGTACGCTGGAAGGGAATCTTTGCGCCCGCCGGCTCCTGCTCCGAGCGGGTCGGCCCCTGCGGCCCCAGCGGATTCTGCCGCTCGAAGGCGGCCACCCCTGCACGTAACGGGCAGGTGCTCCATGGACCTCAACACCATCAGCGAAGTCGTCCGGCAACCGTCCGACCGGCCGGGCGCCGACTGGCGCGAGGGCGATGCGTGGCTCGCGGGAGGGACGTGGCTGTTCTCCGCCGAGCAGCCGGACCTGCGCCGCCTGGTCGACCTGACGGCCCTGGGCTGGGATCCCCTCGTGCCGAGCGAAACCGGCCTCGAGATCGGGGCCACGTGCACCATCCGGGACCTGTACGCATTCAGGCCGCCGGCCGACTGGATCGCGGGCCCCCTCATCGCGCAGAGCTGCGAAGCGTTCTTGTCCTCGTTCAAGGTCTGGAACGCCGCGACCGTCGGCGGAAACATCTGCCTGTCTCTGCCGGCAGCGCCCATGATCACGCTGACGGTCGCGCTCGAGGCCCAGTACGAGCTGTGGGCCCCCGACGGTTCGGTGCGCACCGTGGACGCCCTCGACTTCGTGACCGGGAACAACCGGAACGTCCTCGCTCCCGGGGAAATCCTGCGGCGCATCCGCATTCCGGCACGCGCCCTGCGCAAGCGCACCGCGCACCGCCTCTTCACGCTGACCCGCCTCGGCCGATCGACGGTCTTCCTCGTCGGTACGCGACCGCCGGGAGCGAACGACCTGCTGCTCACCGTCACCGCCGGCACCACACGCCCGGTGCGCCTGGCTTTCGACGCCGCGGCCGATGCCCGCACGGTGCAGCAGGCCGTCAACGCCATCCCCGCCGACGTCTGGTTCGCCGACCCCAACGGAACCCCGGACCACCGCCACCACCTGACCCTGCACTTCGCCGAAGAGATCCGCCACGAACTCAATGCTGGGGGCCCGGCATGACCTACACCGTGAACGGCAGGAGCTTCTCCGAGGAACCGGGCCCCGGCCAGTGTCTGCGTACGTTCCTGCGCGCGCTCGGTCACTTCGGCGTCAAGAAGGGTTGCGACTCCGGCGACTGCGGCGCGTGCACCGTGTGGCTGGACGGCGCCCCGGTCCACAGCTGCATCACACCCGCCTTCCGCGCGGAAGGCCATGAGGTGACGACGATCGAGGGCCTCGGATCACCCGGGGACCTGCATCCCGCGCAGCGCCGGTTCCGGGACGCCCCGGGGTTCCAGTGCGGTTTCTGCACCGCCGGGATGATCATGACCTCGGCGACGTTCACCGAGGCCCAGAAGGCGGACCTGCCCAGGGCGTTGAAGGGCAATCTCTGCCGTTGCACCGGCTACCGGGCGATCGAGGACGCGGTGAAGGGCGTCGCGAGCGTGCAGACGGCCAGGCCGGGACGGGCCGTGGGAACGAGCGTCGGCGCGCCGGCGGCCGACGACGTGGTGACCGGTCGCGCCGAATTCACCATGGATACCCGCATGGAGGGCATGCTGCACCTCAAGGTGCTGCGCTCGCCCCACGCGCACGCCCGCATCCTCTCGATCGACAAGACCGCCGCGCTCGCGGTCCCCGGCGTCCAGCGCGTCTACACCTGGGAGGACGTGCCGCGCAGGCGCTTCACCACGGCGATCCACACCGACCACCTCGTCGATCCGGACGACACGTACATCCTCGACCACACGGTCCGCTTCGTCGGCCAGCGTGTCGTCGCAGTGCTCGCCGACACGGTCGGGGCGGCCGAAGAGGGCTGCCGGAAGGTGGCCGTGGAGTACGAGGTGCTGCCGGCGGTCTTCGACCCCGAGGAGGCCATGGCAGACGGAGCGCCGCAACTGCACGGCTCGGAGGACCCGTTCGCCCGCGACTACGTCCACAACCTGCTGCTGGAGATCCACTCGCACATCGGTGATGTCGACGCGGGCTTCGCCGCGGCCGACGTGATCCACGAGGGCACGTACTCCTCACCGCGCGTGCAGCACGCGCACCTGGAGACGCACGGCTCGATCGCATGGATGGAGGACGGGCGGCTGAACGTCCGCACCAGTTCCCAGTCTCCGTCGATCGCGAAGGTCAAACTGGCCTACCTGTTCGCGCTGCGCCCGGACCAGCTCCGCGTGTTCTGCAAGCGCGTCGGCGGCGGTTTCGGCGGCAAGCAGGAGGTCATCTCGGAGGACCTGGCGGCGCTCGCGACCCTCGACACCGGGCGGCCCGTCTGTTTCGAGTACACGCGCGAGGAGGAGTTCACCACGGCTTCGCCCCGGCATCCGATGAAGCTGACGGTCAAGCTCGGCGCGAAGGCCGACGGCACTCTGACCGCCTTCCAGGTCCGCAACCTGTCCAACACGGGCGCCTACGGCAACCACGGCGGCGAGACCCTGTACGCGGGCGGTGCCGCCGTCATGATCTACCGCTGCCCCAACAAGAAGTACGACGCCTTCTCCGTCTACACGAACACCGTTCCGAGCGGCGCCCTGCGCGGCTACGGAATGACCCAGCCGGCCTTCGCCGTGGAATCGGCGATGGACGAACTGGCCCTCGCCCTGCACATGGATCCGCTCGAATTGCGACGCCGCAACATCGTGCGCCCGGGCGAGCCGCTCGTCGCCCTGCACGACGGGCCCGACGACGTGGAGTTCCACGAGGACGGGCTCGGCAAGTGCATCGACCTCGTGGCCGGCGAGCTGGCCCGTACGTCCGACCAGCCCTCCCCCGGCCCCGGATGGCTCGTCGGGGTCGGTGTCGCCAGCTCCATGCACGAGACCGCGCCCCCGACCGAACACGTCTCCGAGGCCTGGCTCACGCTCGGCGACGACCTCGTGTACGAGCTGGCCGTCGGCACCGTCGAGTTCGGGGAGGGCACGTCGACCGCGCACGTCCAGATCGCGGCCAACCAGCTGGGTACGACCCCGTCGCGGATCCGCCTGGTGCAGTCCGACACCGACCGCACGGGATTCGACACCGGCGCCTTCGCGAGCGCCGGACTCTTCGTGGCCGGCAACGCGGTCCTCCGGGCGGCCAACGCGGTGCGCGACCGCATCCTGGACTTCGCCGCCACCTACACGGGAGTCCACGTGGTGATGTGCTCGATGGACGACGACAACGTCGTGTGCGGGGACGAGAGCGTCTCGCTGGCCACGCTCGTCGCCAAGGCCCGGGCCCGCGGCATCCGCTTCACGGCCGCCCGCAGGGCGTACGGCTCGCCCCGCAGCATCACCTCCAACACCCAGGGCTTCCGCGTCGCCGTCCACCCGCTGACGGGTGAGATCCGTGTCCTGTACAGCGTCCAGGCGACCGACGCCGGCGTGCTCATCAACCCGGAACAGGTACGGGGACAGGTGGAAGGCGGCGTCGCCCAGGGCATCGGATTCGCGCTGACCGAGAACTTCCAGGTCGACGCGGAGGGCGTCATGGCCAACCCGAACCTCCGCAACTACCGCATCCCCACCTACGCCGACGTGCCCCGCACCGACGTGCTCCTGGTGGGCTCGTCGGACTCCGTCGGTGCCATGCGGTCGAAGGGGATGGCGGAGTGCTGCATCAACCCGGTGGCCCCGGCCCTGGCGAACGCGCTCCGCGATGCCACGGGCATCCGCTACCGCGAGCTGCCCCTCACCCCGGAACGGATCTACGACCGGCTCGTGGAGAGCCGGTCGGCGCGGACGGGGATGCGGCGATGACGGCCAAAGGGCAGACGGACGCCGGGGCGACGGTCATCATCGGCCGGAAGGTCCGCCCCGGCATGGAGCGGGCGTACGAGAAATGGCAGGAGGAGGTCAACACCGCCGCCGCCCGTTACGCCGGTCACCTCGGCGCCGAGGTGACCAAGCCGACGGCCCTGCAGCCCGACTGGGTGATCGTCTACCGGTTCGACTCGGTCGCCCATCTGCAGGCGTGGATGAACGGCGCGACCAGGCAGCGGCTCCTGGACGTCGGCGCGCACTACTTCGACGGTCCCGCCACCCAGCAGGTGATCAGCGGCGGCACGCAGCCGACGGACCCGCTCGTGACCGTGGTGGTGAGCCACCGCGTCCACCCGGACAACGTCGACGACTTCCTGGTATGGCAAGACCACATGAGCCAGGAGGAAGGCAAGTTCGAGGGGTTTCGCGGCACGGAGATATTCCGCCCCGTCGAAGGCGTCCAGGACGAGTGGACCACCCTGTACCGCTATGACAACGCCGAGCACCTGGATGCCTGGCTGACGTCGGCGAAGCGGCGGGAGATGCTCGCCGAAGGGGAGAAGTTCGACGACTTCAGAATGCGCACGATCGACAACTCGTTCGGCAGTTGGTTCGCCTTCGAGGAGAACGGCAAGGAGGCGCCGCCGCCCTCGGAGACCAAGACCGCCATCGCGGTCTGGGTCGGCCTGTACCCGACCGTCGTGCTGCTGTCCCTCGCCCTCCATCCGCTGGGCATGCCGTTCTGGTTCGGGCTGCTCGTGGGCAACCTGCTGTCGAGCTTCATCATGAGCTTCTTCACGATGCCCCACTATGTGAACCGGCTGCTCAGGCGGTGGCTGCGGCCCCCGCCGAACGAATCGACCACCAGGAGCAACCTCACCGGCGGCGGCATCGTCGCAGCGCTGACCGTGTTCTGGGTCGTCGTCTTCTACCTCGTGACGGAGGTGTTCTGGACGCTGCCCTGAGCCGGAGCGGCCCACTCCGGGCAGGGACGGGTAGGTTCTGGCCATGGCGATGATCTACAAGACCACCTTGAAGCCCGGTAAGACGGAGCTTCTGACTGCCTGGCTTCCGACGCGGCCGTGGTACGCGTCCACCGGACACGCCCCCGAGCTCGACCGCTCGGGCGGGTTCCGGCTCGACGACCCCGAGGGTGCGGTCGGCATCGAGTTCATGGTGCTCACCGACACCTCGGGTGGCCGGGAGACCTCCTACCTCGTGCCCCTCACCTACCGCGATGCCCCGCTCGACGGCGCAGAAGCCGCTCTGGTGGGCACCTCGGAACACGGGGTGCTCGGCACCCGGTGGGTCTACGACGGCGCCCACGACCCGGTGCTCGTGGGCCAGTTGCTCGCCCTGATCCAGGGCCGCGCGGTGGCGCAGGACCAGTGCGACAGCGATGTGCCCGACCCCTCCGTCACGGCGCTGTTCGCCGGAGCCGGACCGGAGATCGCGACCGTGCTCTCCCGCGAGGGGCTGGACACCTCCGACACCGCGCGGGGCACGGATGTCGTCGTAGTGGGAGCCCGGGCGGCCGGGACCCCCGGGACCCCCGGGACCCCGCCGGTGCTGAGCGTGACGCGCGTCCTGCGGCCCGAGGACGCGCGGGAGGACGCCTGCATCGCGGCCGGCGTCACCGGCCGGATCACCGCCGGGTGGAGCACCCCGGACGGCTCCGCGCACCGGGGCACGTTCGCGACGCTGCGCGGCCCCGCGCGCGGCGCCGCCTGACCCGTCCCGTACCCGCACATGAGGTCCCGGGGCACGCGGCGCCCCGGGACCTCGCGCCGGTCACCGCTCAGTCGGCGTAGGTCTCTCCCCGCTCGGCCTTCGCCACCAGGGAGGCGGGCGGGGTGAAGCGTTCGCCGTACTTCTCGGCCAGCTCGCGGGAGCGGGCCACGAAGCCCGCGAGGCCGCCCTCGTAGCCGTTGACGTACTGGATCACGCCACCGGTCCAGGCCGGGAAGCCGATGCCCATGATGGAACCGATGTTGGCGTCGGCGTACGAGGTCAGGACCCCCTCGTCGAAGCAGCGGACGGTGTCCAGCGCCTCGGAGAAGAGCATCCGCTCCTTCATGTCCTCGAAGGGGATCTGGTACCCCTCCTTGGTGAAGTGCTCGCGCAGCCCCGGCCAGATCCCGGCGCGCTTGCCGTTCTCGTCGTACGCGTAGAACCCGCCGCCCCCGCTGCGCCCGGGGCGCCCGAACTCGTCGACCATCCGGTCGATGACGGTGTCGGCCGGGTGCTCCGGCCAGTCCCGGCCCTCGGCCTCGAAGGCCTTGCGGGTCTCGTTGCGGATCTTGCGGGGCAGCGTGAGGGTCAGCTCGTCCATCAGGGAGAGCACCTTGGCCGGGTATCCGGCCTGGGCCGCGGCCTGCTCGATGGAGGCGGGCTCGATGCCCTCGCCGACCATGGCGACGCCCTCGTTGATGAACTGGCCGATGACCCGCGAGGTGAAGAAGCCGCGCGAGTCGTTGACCACGATCGGGGTCTTGTTGATCTGCCGTACGAGGTCGAAGGCGCGGGCGATGGCCTCGTCGCCGGTGCGCTCGCCCTTGATGATCTCGACCAGCGGCATCTTGTCCACGGGCGAGAAGAAGTGCAGTCCGATGAAGTCGGCGGGCCGCGAAACCCCTTCCGCGAGGCCCGTGATGGGCAGCGTGGAGGTGTTGGAGCAGAGCAGGGCGTCGGGGGTGAGGAACTCCTGGATCTCCTGGAACACCTTGTGCTTCAGGGCGGTGTCCTCGAAGACGGCCTCGATGACGGCGTCGCAGCCGGCGAGGTCGGCGGGCTCGGCGGTCGGGGTGATCCGGGCGAGCAGCTCGGCGCGCTTGGCCTCGGTCGTGCGGCCCCGGGACAGGGCCTTGTCGAGCAGCTTCTCGGAGTACGCCTTGCCCTTGGCGGCGGCCTCGGGGGTGACGTCCTTCAGCACCACCTCGATGCCCGCGCGGGCGCAGGAGTAGGCGATGCCCGCGCCCATCATGCCGGCGCCGAGGACGGCCACCTTGGTGACCTTGCGGGGGGCCACACCCTGCGGGCGGCTGCGGCCGGCGTTGACGGCCTGGAGGTCGAAGAAGAACGCCTGGATCATGTTCTTGGCGGTCTGTCCGGTGACCAGCTCGGTGAAGTAGCGGGCCTCGATGGTCAGTGCCGTCTCGAAGTCCACCTGGGCGCCTTCCACGGCGCAGGCCAGGATGTTGCGCGGCGCCGGGTACGGGGCCCCGTTCAGCTGCTTCTTCAAGTTGGCCGGGAAGGCCGGGAGGTTGGCGGCGAACCGCGGGTTGGACGGCGTACCGCCCGGGATCTTGTAGCCGGGCACGTCCCACGGCTGCTTCGACTCCGGGTTCGCGTCGATGAAGGCGTGCGCCTTGGCGAGCATCTCCTCGGGCGTGGCGGCGAGTTCGTGCACCAGTCCGTTGTCGAGGGCGCGCTGGGGGCTGTACTGGGTCCCCTGGAGCAGCACCTTCAGCAGCGCGTCGGCGATGCCCATCAGGCGGACGGTGCGGGTGACGCCGCCACCGGCCGGGAGCAGGCCGAGGGTGACCTCGGGCAGACCGATCTTGGAGCCGGGCGCGTCGAGGGCCACGCGGTGGTGGGAGGCCAGGCAGATCTCGTAACCGCCGCCGAGGGCGGTGCCGTTGATGGCGGCGACGACGGGCTTGCCGAGGGTCTCGATGCGGCGCAGCGAGGCCTTGATGGCGGTGCCGGTGTCGAAGGCCAGCTGCGCGTGCTCGGGGCGCAGCTGGATCATGTCCTTCAGGTCGCCGCCCGCGAAGAAGGTCTTCTTGGCGGAGGCGAAGATGATGCCGCGGATGGAGTCCTTCTCGGCCTCGGCGCGGTCCGCGATCGCCGCGATCGAGTCCTTGAAGGCCTGGTTCATCGTGTTGGCGGACTGGTTGGGGTCGTCGAGGACCAGGGTGACGACGCCGGTCTCGTCCTGTTCCCAGCGGATCGTGGTGGACTCGCTCATGGTCACTGCTTTCGTTTCGGAAGGTCCGGGGGGCGGGGATGCAGGACGGGATTCAGAGGCGTTCGACGATGGTGGCGACGCCCATGCCGCCGCCGACGCAGAGGGTGACGAGGCCGTAGCGCTTGTCCTGGCGCTCCAGTTCGTCGACGACGGTGCCGAGGATCATCGCGCCGGTGGCGCCGAGCGGGTGGCCGAGCGCGATGGCGCCGCCGTTGACGTTGACCTTGTCCAGGGAGACGCCCATGTCCTTGACGAAGCGGAGCACGACGCCGGCGAAGGCCTCGTTGATCTCGATCAGGTCGATGTCGTCGATGGTCAGGCCGGCCTTGGCGAGGGCCTTGCGGGTGGCCGGGGCGGGGCCGGTGAGCATGATGGTGGGCTCGGAGCCGGAGACGGCGGCCGAGACGATCCGTGCACGGGGCGTCAGACCGTTGCGCTCGCCCGCCTCGCGGGAGCCGATGGCGACGAGGGAGGCGCCGTCGACGATGCCGGAGGAGTTGCCCGCGTGGTGGACGTGGTCGATCTTCTCGACCCAGTGGTACTTCTGCAGGGCGACGGCGTCGAAGCCGCCGAGCTCGCCGATGTCGGCGAAGGAGGGCTTCAGCCGGGCGAGGGTGTCGGCGGTGGTGCCGGGGCGGACGAACTCGTCGTGGTCCAGGACCACCAGGCCGTTGCGGTCGGTGACCGGGACGACCGACTTGGCGAAGCGGCCGTCCTTGATGGCGGCGGCGGCCCGCTCCTGGGACAGGGCGGCGTACTCGTCCACGTCGCGCCGGGAGAATCCCTCGATCGTGGCGATCAGGTCGGCGCCGATGCCCTGCGGGACGAAGTCGGTGTCCCAGCCGGTCATCGGGTCGTTGAACCAGGCTCCGCCGTCCGAGGCCATCGGGACGCGGGACATGGACTCCACGCCGCCCGCGAGGACCAGGTCCTCCCAGCCGGAACGGACCTTCGCGGCGGCCATGTTGACGGCTTCGAGGCCGGAGGCACAGAAGCGGTTCTCCTGGACGCCCGCGACGGTGTCCGGCAGCCCGGCGGCGATCGCCGCGATCCGGGCGATGTCGGAGCCCTGGTCGCCGACCGGGCTGACGACGCCGAGCACGATGTCGTCGATGGTGGCGGGGTCCAGGCCGGGGTTGCGCTCGCGCAGGGCGTGGATGAGGCCGACGACCAGGTCGATCGGCTTGGTGCCGTGCAGGGAGCCATTGGCCTTGCCCCGTCCGCGCGGCGTGCGGATCGCGTCGTATACGTACGCTTCGGTGCTCACTGGTCAAGCCTTTCGGGGGTGCGGAGGCAGGGAGGGAAGTCGGTGCGGGGTCAGGGAGGGAAGTCGGTGCGGGGTCAGGCCAGCAGGGAACGGCCGATGATCTCCTTCATGATCTCGGTCGTGCCGCCGTAGATGGTCTGGATGCGGCCGTCGGTGAAGGCCCGCGCGACCCGGTACTCGGTCATGTATCCGTATCCGCCGTGCAGTTGCAGGCAGCGGTCGGCGACCCGCTTCTGGAGTTCGGTGGCCCACCACTTGGCCATCGAGGCGTGGACGTGGTCCAGTTCCCCGTTGGAGTGGTCGGTGATGCAGCGGTCGAGGAAGGTACGGGTGACCGCGCACTCGGTGGCCATCTCGGCGATCTCGAAGCGGATGTGCTGGAGCTTGGAGAGCGGCCGCCCGAAGGCCTCGCGCTCCTTCACGTACTGCGTGGTGATCTCCAGCAGGTACTCGGCGGCGGCGATGCCGGCCATCGCGATGCCCATCCGCTCCTGCGCGAGGTTGGTCATCAGGTGGACGAAGGCACCGTTCAGCTCGCCGAGCAGGTTCTCCTTGGGGACGCGGACGTCGTTGAAGAACAGCTCGGCGGTGTCCTGCGCCTTCTGGCCGATCTTGTCGAGGTTGCGGCCGCGCTCGAAGCCCTCGGTGCCGCGCTCCACGACCAGCAGGGACATGCCGTGCGCCCCGCCCTCGGGGGTGGTCTTCGCGACGACGATCACCAGGTCGGCGAGGATGCCGTTGGAGATGAAGGTCTTGGAGCCGTTGAGCACCCAGTGGTCGCCCGCCTCCTCGGCGGTGGTTCGGATGCCCTGGAGGTCGGAGCCCGCGCCCGGTTCGGTCATCGCGATGGCGGTGATGATCTCGCCGGAGCAGAAGCCGGGCAGCCAGCGGCGCTTCTGCTCCTCGGTGGCCAGCGAGGTCAGGTAGGGCCCGATGATGTCGTTGTGCAGGCCGATGGCGAGTCCGGCGGCGCCCGCCCGGGTGAACTCCTCGGCGATCACCGCCGCGTACCGGAAGTCGGTGTTCCCGCCGCCCCCGTACTCCTCCGGGACGGCCAACCCCAGCAGGCCCTGCCGGCCGGCGGCCCGCCAGGCCTCGCGGCTGACGATCCCGTCCTTCTCCCACTGCTCGTAGTGCGGCAGCACCTCCTTGGTGAGGAAGGTGCGGACGGTCTCGCGGAACGCCTCGTGGTCGGCGTCGAAGAGCTGGCGTTTCATGCGGCGGGACCCCTTAGATCCAGTTCTTGACGGTTTCGATGAGCCGGGCCGGCTCGGGGCCCACGGGCGTGACGTTGAGCATGGTCACCCCGGCGGCCCGGAAGGCCTCGACGCGCTCGCGTACGTAGCCCTCGGGCCCGCACAGCGTGGTGAGCTCGCACAGCTCGTCCGGTACGGCGGCCGCGGCATCGCGCTTGTGGCCCGAGAGGTAGAGCTCCTGGATCTTCCGGGCCTCCTCCTCGTATCCGTAGGCGACGGCCAGGTCGTTGTAGAAGTTCTTGCCGACCGCGCCCATGCCGCCGACGTACAGGGCGATCTGCGGCCGCGCGAGGTCCCGTACGGCTGCGGCGTCCTCGCCGATGGCGAGCAGTCCGCCGGCCGCGACCTGGAGCGGGCCGAGTTCGGGCGCGCGCAGGGCCGCGCCCGCGGCGAGCGCGCTCCCCCACACCGCATCGGCCTTCTCCGGCACGAAGAGCGTGGGCAGCCAGCCGTCGGCGATCTCCGCCGTCATCCGCACGTTGGCCGGGCCCAGCGAGGCCACGTAGACGGGGATGTCCGCGCGGACCGGCCGGGTCAGCATCTTCAGCGGCTTGCCGTGCCGGCCGCCCTTCTCGGGCGGGAGGGGCATGTCGGTGATGCCGTGGTGGTCGATGGTCTCGCGGCGCCAGATGCGGCGGCACAGCTCGACGGTCTCGCGGGTCCGGCCGATGGGCTTGTCGTACGGCTTGCCGTGCCAGCCCTCGACCACCTGTGGGCCCGAGGCCCCCAGGCCGAGCATGGCCCGGCCGCCGGACATCGCGTCCAGGCCCGCCGCCGTCTGGGCGATGAGGGCGGGGGTGCGCGAGTAGACGTTGAGGATGGCCGAGCCGATCTTCATCCGCTCGGTCCGGGCAGCCAGGTACCCCATGATCGTCGGGGCGTCGAAGCCCCAGGCCTCGGCCACCCAGACGGCGTCGAGCCCGGCCGCCTCCAGCTCCGCCGCCGCGTCGGCGGCGCGGCGCGGGTCCGCGGAGTAGTCGAGCATCATCGAGAGTTCCATCAGGCGTCGGACTCCTTGCCGAGCAGCCCCGGGACGCCCCAGTCGGCCGCCACCGACTCCGTGTGCGCGCCCGGCAGCGCGGGCCCGCCCACCACGGTGGCCGGGGTCGCGGAGAAGCGGGGGGCGGGGGCGGGCTGGGTGATCCCGGCGGCCTCGACGAAGGTGCCGCGGGCGGCCAGGTGCGGGTGGTGCGGGGCCTCGCGCAGGGAGAGTACGGGCGCCACGCAGGCGTCGGTGCCCGCGAAGACGGCCGTCCACTCCTCGCGGGTACGGGACTTGAAGCGCGCGGCAACGGCCTCGCGGAGCTCGCCCCAGCGGGCCAGGTCCTTGCGGGCGGGGGCCTGGTCCTTGATGCCGAGGAGCTCCACGAAGGTGTCGTAGAACTGCTGCTCCAGCGCGCCGACGGCCATGTGGCCGCCGTCGGAGGTCTCGTAGCTGCCGTAGAAGGGGCAGCCGCCGTCGAGGAGGTTGGCCCCGCGCCGGTCCTGCCAGCCGCCGGCCGCCATCATCCCGTGGATCATGGCGGTGAGGTGGGCGGTGCCGTCGACGATGGCCGCGTCGACGACCTGGCCGGTGCCGCCGGGGGTCCGGGCGTGCTGGAGGGCGGCGAGGACGCCGATGACGAGGTAGAGCGAACCGCCCGCGTAGTCGCCGACCAGGTTGGCGGGGACGGCCGGGGGTTCGCCCGGGTTGCCGATCATGCCGAGGGCGCCGGTGACGGCGATGTACGCGATGTCGTGCCCGGCGGTGTGGGCGAGCGGGCCGTCCTGGCCCCAGCCGGTCATCCGGCCGTAGACGAGCCGGGGGTTGCGGGCGTGGCAGTCGGCCGGGCCCACGCCGAGGCGTTCGGCGACCCCGGGGCGGAAGCCCTCGATGAGCACGTCGGCGCGCTCGACCAGGTCCAGCACGCGGGCCGGGCCGTCGGCGGACTTCAGGTCGACGAGGACGGAGCGCTTGTTGCGGTTGGTGATGTCGTAGGCCGGGTTCACGGCCAGTCCGCCGCCGCCGGGGCGGTCCACCCGCACCACGTCGGCCCCGAGATCGGCGAGGAGCATCGCGGCGAACGGGCCCGGCCCGATGCCTGCCAGCTCGACGACGCGCACGCCCGCCAGCGGGCCCCCGCCGCTCGCGGGCACGCTTCCCGTCACGTTCCCTGTCACTGCCATCGAGCCCCCAGCATCCGGTGGCACCACTGCCGCCACTGTGTGACACAACTGATGTAACACCAGTGATGCTAGGAACCTGTCCCACTCAGCACAAGAGCAAGCGCTTAGCCGCTTGGCCGGTTGGTCCGTTTCCCCGCGCGTCGAGCTCCTTGAGGTCCCGCTTCAGCGCGACGGTCCGGTAGCTCTCCTCCACCCATTCGCACAGCACCTCGGCGGAGGGCGCCCCCTTCTCCCCCAGCGGCACGGAGACCCAGCCGGCCTTCCCCAGCCCGTATCCGGTCGGCTCCGCGCCGGGCGCGGTCATGGCGTGACCGTGCAGCGCCTCGTCCTTGAGCTTCACGGAGATCCCGGGCGACGGGCCGTCGCTGTTCCCGAGGAAGACGAAGATCTTCTTGTTGACCTTCACGACGCAGTCCTCGGGACCCCAGGGGAACTCCTCGCGCGCCTGCGGCAGCCCCAGGGCGAACTCCCGGACCGCCTCCCACCTGCGTACCCCAGCCTTCACGGGAACCTCCACTCGTAGCGGGCCGCACCCGCTCGCGCGGACCGTCCCTACCCAAGCTAGGCCGTGACGGGCCGGAGGCGCTGTCCGGCGCGGGACGTCCACCCGCTAGCCTCAGCCACCACCGACACCGTCTGGGAGGCTCCCGATGAACGCAGCTGTCCGGCACGAACCGCGCACCGCGGAACGGGAGTACGACCTCGTGCTCTTCGGAGCGACCGGATTCGTGGGTGCGCTGACCGCCGAGTACCTCGCGGCGAACGCCCCCGCGGACTGCCGCTGGGCCCTCGCCGGGCGGGACCTCGCGAAGCTGGAGCGGCTGCGCGAACGGCTGACCGCCCTCGACCCGCGCTGCGCGGACCTGCCGCTGCTGCGCGCCGACGCCCAGGACGCCGCCGCGACGCGCGAACTGGCCGCCTCCACCCGGGTGCTGGCCACGACCGTGGGGCCGTACGTCTGGTACGGGGCCCCGCTGGTGGCCGCCTGCGCCGCGGCGGGCACCGACTACCTGGACCTGACCGGCGAGCCGGAGTTCGTGGACCGGATGTACGTCGAGCACGACGCGCGGGCCCGCGAGAGCGGCGCCCGGATCGTGCACGCCTGCGGCTTCGACTCGATCCCGGCCGACCTCGGGGCGTACTTCACGGTCGCACAGCTGCCGGCCGGGGTCCCGCTGACCGTGGACGCGTTCGTGCGCTCCAACGCCCTGTTCTCGGGCGGCACCTTCACCACGGTGCTCACCGCACTGGGACGCGGGCCGCAGAACCTTGCCGCCGCCCGCGCGCGCCGGATGCACGAGCCCCGGCTGCTGGGCCGGCGGGTACGGGTGCCCGTGGGCGCACCGCGGTTCAGCCGGGAGACCGGGACCTGGGCCCTGCCGATGCCCGTCCTGGACGTCCAGGTCGTGGCCCGTTCGGCGGCGGCGCTGGAGCGGTACGGCCCGGACTTCCGCTACCGGCACTACGCCTCCGTACGGCACCTGCCCGTCGCGGTGGGCGGTACGGCGGCGGTCGGCGGGGTGGCCGCCCTGGCGCAGATCCCGCCGGTGCGCCAGTGGCTCGCGGACCGCTGGGAGCCGGGCCAGGGCCCGGACGCGGAGCGGCGGGCGCGCAGCTGGTTCAGCGTGCGGTTCGTGGGCGAGGGCGGGGGCCGCCGGGTCTTCACCGAGGTCTCGGGCGGCGACCCGGGGTACGGGGAGACCGCGAAGATGTTCGCGGAGTCCGCGCTCTGCCTCGCCTACGACGCCCTGCCCGAGCTCTCCGGCCAGCTGACCACCGCCGTGGCGATGGGCGACGCCCTGCTGGACCGGCTCCGACACGCGGGCATCCGCTTCCGGGTGGCGGCCTCCAGCTGAGGCCCTGGGCGCCCGTGCGGACGGCCCTACGCGGTGGCTTCGCGCAGGGCCCGCCGGCACAGGGAGTCGGCGTGCCGCGTGGTCTCGGGGATCCGGAAGCGGGGGCTCAGCGCCAGGGCGTGCGCGCAGGCGTTGTCCAGGGAGACCCGGTGGCCCACCGATACGTACACGGGCTTGATCCCGTCCTGCGTGCGCAGCGCCCGCCCGACGACCTCGCCGCCGGGTGCGCGGAGCGGGGAGAGGTCCCCGCGCCGGGCGCCCGGTTCCTCGTAGGTGAAGGCGAACGGGTTCTTCGCGACGCCGATGGCGGGCAGTCCGGTGACCACCCCGAGGTGGCAGGCGAGCCCGAAGCGGCGCGGGTGGGCCAGCCCGTAGCCGTCGCAGACGACCAGGCCGGGCGTGACCGTCAGTGATTCCAGTGCGGCGAGCACGGTCGGCAGCTCGCGGAAGGCGAGCAGGCCGGGGACATAGGGGAAGCTGACGCGGCCGACGGAGGTGGCCTCCTCGACGACCTTCAGGGTGGCGGCGTCCAGCACGACGGCCGCGGCGGCCACCAGGTCGCGCTCGTCGTCGTAGGCCACGTCCACACCGGCGATCAGCCCCTCGCCGGGCGGGGGTCCGGTTTCGGCCAGGACGACCCGGTCGCGCAGTTCGTCCTGTATCGCCTTGGCCTCGGCCTCGTCGGCGGGCATCTTCGCACTCGTCATAGTGGTGCGAGAGTAGCCTGGCGATCATGTTCGTCATGGAGCTCACCTACACCGCGCCCGTCGAAGCCGTCGAAGAGGAGATGGACGCGCACATCGCCTGGCTGGACGGCTACTACGCCGCCGGCATCTTCCTCGCCTCGGGCCGCAAGGTCCCGCGCGACGGGGGCGTGATCCTGGCCGGCGGGATCTCCCGCAAGGAGATCGAGAAGATCGCGGCCGAGGATCCCTTCACGGTGGCGGGCGTCTGCTCCTACCGCATCACCGAGTTCCTCGCGACGAAGACCTCCGCGGACCTGGCGACGGTACGGGAGAACCCGGTGGTGTAGCGGGGTGCGGGCGGGGCCGCGGCGGGCGGTCCGGAGCGTGCTTTGGGCCTGTGGAGTGAGCGGGAACCAGCCGTACTGTGAGGGCTCCGGGGCCTGCGGACAGGCCTCGGATGCCCGTGCCACCCGTCACCCTGTGCGATCACACAGGCGTGTTCAGGCCATTCGGTGACACAGCTCACTCCAGGTCGCGTGCACGGATCCGCCCCATCGCGCGTCTATCCCGTTGCCGGGCGCCCACCCCGCGGTCCGGCACGAGATCCACCGCAAGGGAGCGAGCCTTGATCACTGTCATCGAGCAGGCCGTGCAGGCCCGACTGGTCGCCACTGCACCGAAGGTCGACACCGTACCGGTCACTCTCTGCTACGACCGGTCGGATCCCTTCGCCGTCCGGATGGCCTTCCCCGCGCCCGCGACCCTGGAGGGCATTGAGGTCTCGTGGACGTTCTCCCGGGAGCTGCTGGAGTCCGGCCTGCGCCGCCCCTCCGGCTACGGGGACGTGCGCGTGCGCCCGTACGACACCGACCGGACCAGCGTGGAGTTCCACGCCCCCGAGGGGGTCGCGATCGTACTGATGGTGACGGCCGAGCTGCACCGCTTCCTGGAGCGGGCCTCGACGATCGTGCCGCCCGGCCTGGAGCACCTGTACCTCGACATGGACCAGAGCCTCGATGAGCTGATGCGCGGCTCCTGCTGACGCCCCGCTTAATTCGTTTGCCGGCGGCTCCGGCCGCACCGTAGCTTCGTAGACGCCCCATCGCCGTCGAAACGGAGCAGGACGTTGCTTCTCTGAGGTCCGAGACACCGACCCACCGCCTTCACCAGCGGTCCACTGTGTCTCCCCCGCGTTGCACTCACCACTCACGCAACCTGGAGGCCTCCATGAGTCCTGCTCCCACGTTCATCACCTGCTCCGACCTGTCCTTCGACTGGCCCGACGGAACGCCCGTCTTCGAGGGGTTCCAGTTGACCGTCGGCCCCGGCCGTACCGGCCTGATCGGGCGCAACGGCTGCGGCAAGTCCACCCTGTTGAAACTCATCGCGGGGGAACTGGCCGCGAACGAAGGCCAGTTGGCCGTGTCCGGCACCGTCGGCCAGCTTCCGCAGACCGTCACGTTCGACACCGCCCTACGGGTGGACGAGGCGCTCGGCGTCCGCACCGCCCGGGCCGCCCTGCACGCCATCGAGGCGGGCGAGGCGACCGAGGCGAACTTCGCGGCGGTCGGCGACGACTGGGACGTGGAGGAGCGGGCCCTCGCCACGCTCGACCAGCTCGGGCTCGGCCGGATCGGCCTGGACCGCACCACCGGCGAACTGTCGGGCGGGGAATGCGTGTTGCTCCGCCTGGCCGCTCTGCTGCTGAGCCGTCCGGACGTCCTGCTGCTGGACGAGCCCACCAACAATCTCGACCTGCGGGCCCGGCGACGGCTGTACGCGGCCGTCGAATCCTGGTCCGGGGTGATGCTCCTGGTCAGCCACGACCGGGAGCTGCTGGACCGGGTCGACCAGATCGCCGACCTGCACGAGGGCGAAATCCGCTGGTACGGCGGCAACTTCACGCAGTACGAGGAGATGCTGGCGGCCGAACAGGAGGCGGCCGAGCGGATGGTCCGGGTCGCGGAGGGCGACGTACAGCGGCAGAAGCGCGAACTGGCGCAGGCGCACGCCAAACTGGCCCGGCGCAAGCGGTACGGCCAGAAGATGTTCGACACCAAACGCGAGCCGAAGATCGTCATGGGTGCCCGCAAGCGCGCGGCACAGGAGTCGGCGGGCAAGCACCGCATCATGCACACCGAGAAGCTGGCGGAGGCCGAGGAGCGCCTCGATCAGGCGGAGTTGGCGGTACGCGAGGACGCCGAGATCCGGATCAAACTGCCCGCCACCCAGGTCCCGCCGGGCCGCCGCGTGTTCACCCTGAGCGGGTTGCACCCGGTCCACGGCGCAGCGATCCCGGGCGAGTGGGAGCTGCGCGGTCCGGAGCGGATCGCGCTGGTGGGGGCCAACGGCTCGGGCAAGACCACCCTGCTGCGCACGATCGCGGGGGAACTGGCCCCGCTGTCGGGCGAGTCGGTGACCCATGTCCCGGCCCGGTTCCTGCCGCAGCGGCTCGACGTGCTGGACGACGAGCGCTCGGTCGTGGAGAACGTGGCGCGGTTCGCTCCGCACGCGACGAACAACCTGATCAGGGCGCGGCTCGCACACTTCCTGTTCCGGGGTGCGCGGGCGGACCGGCCGGCCGGCACGCTGTCGGGCGGCGAGCGGTTCCGGGCGACGCTGGCGGCGCTGCTGCTCGCGGAGCCGGCCCCGCAGCTGCTCATGCTGGACGAGCCGACGAACAACCTGGACCTGGGATCCGTACGGCAGTTGACCGGCGCCCTGGATTCCTACGAGGGAGCGCTCGTGGTGGCCAGCCATGACGTGCCGTTCCTGGAATCGATCGGCATCACGCGGTGGCTGCTGCTCGACGACGGGCTGCGGCCGACCACGGCCGAGGAGGTCCACCGGTCGCTGTGGCACGAGTGAGCGGAGGCGGGCGGGCGGGGCGCCTGAGCGGAAGCGGCCGAGCGGCGAGGGGCGCGTGAGCGGAAGCGGCCGAGCGGGGCGGGGCCCGTGAGCGGAAGCGGCCGAGCGGCGAGGGGCGCGTGAGCGGAAGCGGCCGAGCGGCGCGGCCGAGCGGGGCGGGGGCTAACGCGGCATGGGCAGTAACGCCCATGACTTGGTGCCTCCCATCGGGGTGAGCACCGGAGTGAGCCCCCAGTCCCCGCCGCAGGACTCGACCACCGCCGCGAGCAGCCACATCCCGCGGCTGCGCCGGCGCCGGCACTCCTCGCTCGCCTCGGGCGAGGAGTGTGCCGGGTGCTGGTCGAAGACGACGATCCGCAGCGCGTCGAACTGCCAGCGGACCTTGAGCACCATCTCTTTGTCGGGCGTGAACCGATAGGCGCAGGCCACCAGTTCGGAGGCGGCGAGGGCCGCGTTGTCGCACAGATCGGGCAGTCCGTGCCGGTCGAGCAGGGACCGCAGGGCGCCACGGGCGCTGCCCGCACAGTGGGCGCCGCCCGGGAGGCCTATGGAGTAGCTCAGTTTCTCCGCCCCTGGCGGGGCCTGCCGGAACTCGTGGACCGACCGCAGGCCACGGAGAGTGCCCGTCATCGTGCTGCTCCAAGGTTCTGAGGTACTGAATGCGTGGACGGCCGTGTGGTCATACAAGAGCTGGAGGTCGCCCCGTGTGAGACTTGCGCTACCGACCGTAGCGCAACGTGGTGCACAGTGCTACTACTTGTACGACGACTTGCCGATTTCTCATGCCATTTCCGGACTCCCGAGGGCGCTCCCGCATGCCCCGGCCGGAGGAGAGGGGACCTGTGCCACCGAGGAGTACGCCGACCGCGCGCCAGCAGCGCCTGGGCTCCGAGCTGCGCAAACTCCGCGAGCAGTCGGGCATGTCGGTGCAACAGGCGGCGGCGCTCATGGGAGTGGACCGCACCCGGATCCCCAACATCGAATCCGGCCGGATCGCGATCAGCGCCGAGCGTGTCCGCACCCTCGCCTTCAACTACGACTGCCCCGACACGGGGCTGGTCGACCTGCTCGCCTCGATGGCCCAGGAGCGCGACAAGGGCTGGTGGGAGCAGCACCGGGGGATGCTGCCGCCCGCGCTCCTGGACATCTGCGAACTGGAGCACCACTCCGTCGAGTTGCACACCGCCGTGACCACGCACATACCGGGGCTGCTGCAGACCGAGGCGCACGCGCGGGCCGTCTTCGACACCGCCGACCCGCCGCTGCCCGAACCCGACCTGCAGGCGCGGCTCGCCCTGCGGATGCACCGCCAGCAGGTCTTCGCGCGCGAGGCACCGCCGCTGTACGAGGCGGTCGTGCACGAGGCGGCGCTGCGCATGCAGTTCGGCGGCCCGAGGGTGGCCCGGGCTCAGCTCGAACACATACTGGAGCAGTCGGAGCGGGCGCGTACGACCGTGCGCGTGATTCCGTTCACCGCCGGCGGGTTCCCCGGCGCCGGCCAGTCCTTCACGTACGCGGCCGCCACGATCAGCGAGCTGGACACCGTACAGCTGGACAGTTCCCACGGATCGATGTTGCTGGATTCGCAGATGAAGCTGCTCCGCTACCGCGGCCTGCTGGAGCGGCTGCGGTCCCTGGCACTGCCGGCCCGCGACTCCCGCGATTTCATCCGCGCCATCGCACAGACCCTCTGACCGGGCCGACCGGCCGACCGGCCGGCTGACCACCGAGCCGGATCCGACGAGGAGACGAGAGAACGACATGGGCACGACCACCACGACCGCGACCACCCCGGCGACCCCGTCGGCGACGTCCGGCATCGCCTGGGACGAGGCATTCTGCAGCGAGGGGGCGAACTGTTTCCGCTTCGGGCGGGACGCCGAGGGGAAGGCGTACATCGGGACCACCGAGTCCGCCGCCTACGTCACCGACTCGATCGATGCGCTCCGTGCGCTGATCTCGGCCGTCAAGGCGGGAGCCGCGGACCACCTGCTCGCATGACTTTGGTCCCTTCAAGCCACGCCACGCCCCCCTCAAACTGCACAAATAACGGGACGTAACCGGACAGAGCGACCCATGGGGCTTGGCTGGTCTTGATGTCGCGCTTAACCTACGACTCCGTAGGCTACGGAACCGTAGGTAATTCGCTTTGCACTCAGGAGTACCCGTGACGATCACCTCTCCCCACCTCGGCAGCTCGGAGGCGTGGACGGACGCCAAGCTGCTGTTCGCGCTGGAAGAGGTGGTCGAGAAGGAACTCAACCGCCATCTGACGGTCACCAAGGACTGGATGCCCCACGAGTACGTCCCGTGGAGCGACGGCCGCAACTTCCCCGGTTTCTTCGAGGACGGCGAAGCCTGGGACCCGGCGCAGTCGAAGGTCACCGAGATCGGCAAGATCGCGCTCGTCGTGAACCTGCTGACCGAGGACAACCTCCCCAGCTACCACCACGAGATCGCCTCGCTTTTCGGCCGCAACGGCGCCTGGGGCACCTGGGTGCACCGCTGGACCGCCGAGGAGGGCCGCCACGGCATCGTGATGCGCGACTACCTGCTGGCCTCGCGCGCCGTGGACCCGGACAAGCTCGAGGCATTCCGGATGCAGCACATGTCGGAGGGCTTCGAGTCCGACAACCGCCACTCGATGCTGCACTCCGTGGCGTACGTGGCCTTCCAGGAGCTCGCGACCCGCATCTCGCACCGCAACACCGGCCACCAGTCCGGTGACCCGGTCTGCGACCGCATGCTGGCCCGCATCGCGCAGGACGAGAACCTGCACATGATCTTCTACCGCAACCTCCTGGGTGCGGCCTTCCAGATCGCCCCGGACCTGACGATGCAGGCCGTGCGCGACGTCGTGGTCGACTTCCGGATGCCCGGACACGGGATGCCCGGCTTCGAGCGGATGGCAGCGCAGATGGCGATCGGCGGGGTCTACAACCTGCGGATCCACCACGACGACGTGCTGAGCCCCGTGATCCGCTTCCTGAAGATCATGGACATCGACGGCCTCGGCCCGGACGGGCAGAAGGCCCAGGAGGAGCTCGGCCTCTTCATGAACGGCCTGGACTCCGAGGCCCGCAAGTTCGACGAGCGGCTGGCCGCCCGCGCGGCCCGCATCGCGGCCCGCAAGGCCGCCTGATCCGGCCCCTGCGCCACGACTGACCGGTTTCCGCTCGCTCGGGCGGGTGACGACGATTGCCCTGGCAGAGCCCCGCTCTGCCAGGGTTTCGCGTCATGACCGCCATGACGCCGCTCCAGGTCGAGATCGACCAGCTGGCCCGCCTCAGCAACGCCCTGGACACCTCGCTGACCGCCCTGCGCGAGGCCAGGCGGGAGCTGGACCACGTACGGGCCGACCAGCTGGGCACGGCGGACCTCGACGCGGCGTGCGACGGCTTCCAGGACAGATGGGGCCACGGCACCAAGGAACTCGCCGGGCGGATCAAGGTCGTACGCGAGGGAGTGCGCCGCAGCGCCGCCGAGTACGCGGAGCTCGACGAGGCCATCCGCGCGGCATTCCGGCAGGCGGCGCAGACCCGTGGCTGACTCCCCGGCCGCCGGCCACTCCGCGCTCGGCTTCGACCCGGCCCCGGGCAGCCCGGTCGCGGTCCTGGCCCTGGCGAAGAAGCTCCGCTCCTCCGCGGACAGCATCGCGGAGACCTCCCGCGTCGTCGACGCCCTGGTCTCCCACAGCTCGGCCTGGCAGGGCGAGGCCGCCACCGCCTTCCGCGCCTCGCTGTCGCGTGAGCTCCCGCGCCACCTCCACGCGGCCCACACCTCCCTGGCGGAGGCCGCGCGCCGACTGGCCGGCTGGCACGACACCCTGACCTCCCACCGCACCCTGGCCGCCCGCTACGCGTCCCAGGCCGCCGCGGCCACCACCGAAGAGGCTCTGGCCGACGCCCGCCGGCTGGCCGGTGAGCTGGCCTCGGAACACACCGCGGCGGCCCGCCGGGTCGCGGACACGCTGACCGCGACGGCGCAGCGGCTGGCGCCGAAGGAACCCGGGGTGCTGGAGTCGGTCTGGAACAAGATCGTCGACAATCCGGCGGACGCCCTCTCGAACGCGGCGGCGATCCTGGGGGCGGCCGGTGCGGCCGTCGCGCTCTTCTTCCCGCCGGCCGGGATGGCGGTCATGCTGGTCGCGGGCGGGCTCTCGCTGGCCGCCCTGACCGCGCACCTCGCGGATCCCGGCTTCCGCAAGCCGCTGACCGAGGGTTTCACCCGGGGCAAGTTCGACGCCGCGTTCTGGAAGAACAGCGTGACGCTGCTCGGCGACGGCCTCGGCGCCGTCCCGGGCGTGGCCGCCGTCGCCACGGGCGCGAGGGCCGGTACGGTCGCGGCCCGCGCGGCCATGGCGGTCCCGGAGGCCGGCGCCCTGGCGGGTGTCTCCCCGGGCGCGGGAGCCTTCGCCCGCACCACGTGGAACACGGCGGACGAACTGCGGAAGGTGGAGAGCCCGCTCGCCGCGTGGGCGCTGCGGTCGTCGACGCCCGAGGTCAGGGAGCGGGTGGGGGTGGCCGTGGCCGGCACCGGAGCCGCCACGGCCGCCGCCGACTACACCGGCGACGACGAAGCCGTCGACCGCGGTTCCACGGCGGTGGACGGCACCCGCATCGCCGTGGAGGACGGTCCGTCCACGGCCGCGAGGTCGGCCCGGCTCTGGACGCTGGTGCAGCCGTGACGAACCACTCCGTACCGCCGGTCTGGTTCCGGCTGCCGCCCGGGTTCCACGACATCGGCCCCGAGGACCGGGACGCCCTGGAGGCGGTCGCCGAAGCCCTGGGTGCCCTGGGCGGCGCCGGGGAGGGCGCAGGTTCCGTTGCGGGCGCGGACGTCCGTGCGGGCGCGGGTTCGCGTCCCGGACCCGGTGCGGGTTCGCGTCCCGGACCCGGTGCGGGCTCGGGTTCCGCAGCCGGTGTGGGGTCGCAGCTCGGGCGGCTGATGGACTGCCTCGACGAACTCGCCGGTCAGCCCGGCCTGCACCTCGTCCACACCGCGGTCGGCCTCCACCCCGAGGGCCCGGAGTCCGTGTCCACCTCGCTGTTCTCCCTCGCCGTCCGGCCCGCCGACGACGCGGGCGCCGGGGCCGGTGTGGCGCGGGCGGCCCTCGCCCTGGCCGGTGCCGCCCAGGGGAGCGGCTCGACGCGCAGGTTCCTCGACCTGCCCTCGGGCCTCCCGTGCGCCCTGGTCTGCGGGGTCCTCCCCCTCCCCGGCACCGACCGGGGGCTCTTCCAGGCCAGGGCCGTCACGGCGCATCCCGGCGGACGCCACCTGCTGCTGCTCGACCTCACGAGCGCGGCCACCGGGCACGCCGATGCGTACACCGCCATCCTGGAGGCGGTCGCGCACACGATCACCTTCGCCGATCCCGAGCCCCGGCCTCCCGGACAGCCGGGCGGCGCCGGGACCTCGCGGATCCTGGAGCTGCTGGGGTGACGCCGCCGCCGCGCCGGGGCGGCGCGGCGGTCAGGACCGCCGGCGCAGGGCCTGGCGTTCGGCTTCGGACAGGCCGCCCCAGACGCCGAAGCGTTCATCGTTGGCCATGGCGTAGTCCAGGCAGGCCTTGCGGCCCTCGCAGGCCCCGCACAGTCGCTTCGCGTCGCGCAGCGAGGAGCCGGGCTCCGGGAAGAAGAAGCCCGGGCCCGTCTGGGCGCAGAGGGCGAGCTCGTACCAGGCCGGGACGGCGGTGACGGTATCGGTATCGGTGGTGTTCATCGACATGCCGCAGAGCCTGTCCGGCGGCGATGGACGTCCGATCAACGCCTGATCAACAGCCATTGAGTGAACGACCGTGCGTGCGATGGCTTCGGTACGATGGCGGCATGGCAGACGGACGCGTGGAGCGCGGTAACCAGACGCGGCGGACGGTCCTGGAACGGACGATGAGCATCGCCTCGGTGGACGGCCTGGAAGGCCTGTCCCTGGGGAAGATCGCCACGGATCTGGGGCTGAGCAAGAGCGGCGTGTTCGCCCTCTTCGGTTCCAAGGAGGAGCTGCAGCTCGCCACCGTGCACGCTGCCCGGGCCGTCTTCGTCGAGCAGGTCGTGCGGCCCGTACGGGACGAGCCCGCCGGGCTCGCCAAGGTGTGGCGGCTGTGCGAGAGCTGGCTGGACTACTCCGGCAGCCGGGTCTTCCCCGGCGGCTGCTTCTTCTACTCCGCCTCCGCCGAGTTCGACTCGCGCCCCGGACCCGTCCGCGACGAGATCGCCAGGATCAACGGCGAATGGACCCGGTACATCGAGCGACTGCTCGACGAGGCCAGGCTGGCGGGCGGGTTCCGCGAACCGGCCGACGTCGCGGACGTGGAGCAGCTCGCCTTCGAGATCATGGCGATGATGGAGCTGGCCAACGCGCACTCCGTGCTGCACCAGGACACCGCTGCCTACGGCCGGGCCGCGCGGGGCATCCTCGCCCGGCTTCGCGCGGCGACGGCCGCCCCGGAGGAACTCCCGGAGCGGCCGCCCGTACTCGCGTTCCCGGCCCTCGGCTTCTCCGCCGACGACGCCCCGGCCGTCAGCCTCCCGGCCGCGCCGGCCCTGCCCGGCCGCTGAGCCGCATCGCGGCGCCCGCGACCGACGCGGCGAGCGCGGAGAGCGCGATCAGCAGGAAGACACCGCGCCAGTGGCCGCCGGAGACGCCATCGGTGAGCAGGGCCGCCGTACCGGCGACTCCGAGTGCCCCGCCGAGCTGGCGGGCCGTCATCAGCAGGCCGGTACCGGCCGCGAAGCGCTGCGGCGGGAGGCCGGCCGAGGCCGTGGTCGAGAGCGCGGTCAGCACGACTCCGATGCCGAGACCGCCGAGGAGTCCGGCGGGCAGGAAGATCTGCGCGTACGAGGTCGACTCCCCGACCCAGCCCCACAGCAGCAGGGCGTTGGCGGCGAAGAGCAGCGATCCGGCGGTGACGGCGGCCCATTGGAGGCGGGCGGGGACCCTGCGGCCGACGAAGAGCGCGCCGACCATGGCGAGGACGGCACCCGGTGTGACGCCGAAGCCGGCTTGCAGGACCGAGTAGTCCCAGCGCTCGATGAGGTAGGACGGGGCCATCAGCAGCCACGCGTACATGGCGGCTCCGAAGAACAGGGCGCCGATGTTGGAGCGGGCGAACAGCGGGTCGCGCCACAGGTCCCGGTCGACGGCCGGGGCGGGATGGCTGCGCGAGCGGCGCAGCGCGAGGGTGCCCGCCAGGGCGCCGCCGATGACCAGGGCGAGCACCTTCGGATCGGTCCAGCCCCACTCCGCGCCCTGGGAGAGCCCGGCCACCACTCCCCCGATGCCGAGGGCGAGCGCGGTCGTACCGACGGGGTCGGGGAGCCGGCGTCCGGTGCGGGGCTCCCGGGGGACGACGCGGGCGGCGGCCCGGGCGACGGCCAGGCCGAGCGGGACGTTGACGAGGAAGATCGCACGCCAGTCCCACCATTCGACGAGCAGTCCGCCGATGCTCGGGCCGACGGCTGCGGCCAGTCCGCCCGCCGCCGACCAGGCACCGAGGGCGGCTGCCCGGCGGGCGGGTGGGGTGTGGGCCAGTACGAGGCCCAGCGCGGCGGGGATCATCCCTGCGGCGGCCGCTCCCTGGAGTGCGCGGGCCAGGATGAGCAGCTCGGCGGTGGGGGCCGCGCTGGCGGCGAGCGAGGTCAGGGTGAAGGCGAGGGTCGAGCCGAGGAACAGGGTCCGCCGGCCGAGGGTGTCCGCGAGCCGGCCGGCCGCGGCGAGCAGGGCTGCGAACAGTACGGCGTAGGCGCTGACGACCCAGGTCAGGCGGGCCAGTGACACCTCGGGGAAGGCCCGGCGCAGGTCGGGGAAGGCGACGTTGACGACGGTGGCGTCGAGGAAGGCGAGGAAGGTGACGGCGCTGGCCAGCGCGAGCACCCGCCCGGCCCCGGGGCCGCCCTCGGCCCCTTGCCTTCCGGAATCGGGCGCGGAGACCGACTCGGGGAGGGCGGCCGGATCGGGCGGAGCGACCGGCTCGGCGGCGATGACCGCGTCGGGCGCGGTGGGTTCGGGGTGGGTGGAGGTCATCGGGTGGCTCCGGCGGTATCGGCCGGGCTCGCCGCGCGGGTCTGCGACGGGGCCGCGCTCAGGAACTCGACGGTGGCCGCGATGACATGGGGGTCGAGGAGGATGCGGCGGTGGCCGAGTCCGCTCGTCTCGATCAGGCGGGCGCGCTCCCCGTAGGCGGCCGCGAGGGCGCGGGACTGGCCGGGGGCCGCGGTGTCGTCGTCCGCGTCGTGCACGAGCAGGATCTCCGAGGGGATCTCCTCGGGGTGGCGCCCCGCGTCGAAGCGGGGCCAGATGCCGGGCTCGGAGGGGAAGAGCCGGAGCTGGACGTGGCGCCGCATGGCGTCCTCGACGGCCTGGTTCACGCCCAGCATCGCGCGGAACCGCTCGGCGAGGAAGTCGAAGTCGGCGATCGCTCCGATACCGACGATCCGATCGGCGCGGATCCCGTCCCGCAGTGCGAAGAAGGTGGACACCACCCCGAAGGAGTGCGCCAGGACGGCCGAGAACTCCCCGTAGCGCGCGTGCAGTTGGCGGATGATCTCGCGCTGCCGGAGGATGGTCGTGGCCCGGCCGCCGGACGCGCCGTGACCGGGCGCGTCGAAGGAGACCACGGTCCGCCCCTCGGCCAGCAGCGCCTCGACGAACCCGGCGAAGCGCGAGGCGCGGGAGGTCCAGCCGTGCACGACGAGCACCGGCCGGTCGCCGTCGCCCCAGCGGTACGTGGTCACGGGTATCCCGTCCACGACGAGCCGGCCGGTCACGGCCCGGGCCATGACCTCCGCTTCGCCCGGCTTCACCTTCGGCCGGCCGAGCGGCCGCACGAACAGCGCGAACGCCACCCGCCCGACCGGGCCCGGGGCGACCCGGGCGGTGGTGTTGAGGGTCGTGCTCAGGAGTGAAGCCATGGGGTGCATGCCCGGTTCTCCGGATCTCCTCAGAGTGGCCAGACGGCGCTGGCGGGTCAGGATGATGGGCTGATATTAGCACGATCGTTCGTGTTGTTATGGGTCATGGCGCGAGACGGTCCCGCCTGCCGGATTCGGGGGGTAGCCCCACCCGGGCCGGGTGGGCCGCCGGATGTACCCGGCCCCCGGTCGCCCCGGATCCTGGTCCGAGTCAAGGGACTTCAGCGAACGGGGACAGCACGATGACCGGTACAGGCGCAGGCACAGGCACACATAAGGGCACACGTAAGGGCACGCGCCGACGGGCGGCCGCGGCGGCGCTGCTCCTCGCCCTCGTGGTCACCACCGCCGGGCCCGCCGCGGCCGCCAGCGCCACCGCGGGCCGCCCGCCCGCCGGGCCGGCCGGGATCTGGCAGCTCGACGGCTACGGCACCGTGCTCCGCGTGGAGTCCGGACGGCTCCAGGAGTACCAGGTCACCGGGATCAGCTGCCTGCCCGGCGCGAGTGCGCGCCGGGTACCGGACAGCGGGAGCGCCGGCGCCTTCCGCTACGCCACCGAGGACGACGAGGTCCTCATCGTGCGCCCCGGATCGGTGCACGTCGAGGGCTCCGTCGGCGACCGCGCGACCCGCCGGCTCGCCGCCCTGCCCGAGCGGTGCCGCGAGGCCCAGGAGCCCGGACCTGCCGCGGACCCGGTCGCCACCTTCGACGTGTTCTGGCAGACCTTCGCGGAGAACTACCCCTTCTTCGCCGCCAAGGGCGTCGACTGGAACGCGGTACGCGAGGCCCACCGCCCCCGCGTGCACTCCGGCACCACCGAGGACGAACTCTTCGCCGTCTTCGAGGAGATGCTCGCCCCGCTGCACGACGCACACGTCCACCTCTCCGACGACGGTGACCGGTTCTTCGGCGAGGTCCGCCCGGGCACCGAGATGCCGACCCTCGAACTCGAGACCCGCGTCAAGGCGTACATCCAGGAAGTGGCCCTCGGCGGCCACGCACCGCAGGAGTTCGCCCAGGGCCGCATCTCCTACGCCGACCTCCCCGACGGCCGCGGCTACCTGCGCCTCTCCGGCTTCGGCGGCTACACCGAGAGCGGCGACTTCGCCTCCGAGAGCGCCGAGCTCGACCGCGCCCTGGAGAGCGTCTTCACCGCCGAACGCACCGCCCGCCTGCGCGGCCTGGTCATCGACCTGCGGATCAACGGCGGCGGCTCCGACGAGCTCGGCCTGCGCCTGGCCGCCCGGCTCACGGACCGCCCGTACTTCGCCTACGCCAAGCGCGTGCGCAACGACCCCGCCGACGCGACCCGGTTCACCCGCCCGCAGCCCCTGTACGTCCACCCCGCGAGCGGTCCCCGCTACACGGGGCCGATCGCCGTGCTCACCGGCGGCTCCACCGTGAGCGCGGGCGAGACCTTCACCCAGGCCCTCCTGGAGCGACCCGGCCGGACGGTACGCATCGGCGAGCCGACCCAGGGGGTCTTCTCCGACGTGCTCGGCCGCGCCCTCCCCAACGGCTGGGAACTCGGCCTGCCCAACGAGCAGTTCCTGACCCGTACCGGGAAGACCTTCGACGGTCCGGGCATCCCGGTCGACGTCACCACCCCCGTCTTCACGCAGGAGGAGTTCGACGCGCACCGCGACTCCGCCTTCACCGCCGCCCTGCGCCGCCTCCCCCGGGCCTAGTGCTGTGCAGCCTCTTCCGGACCGTGCCCGGCCCGTCAGTCCTCGTGCTTCGCACGGCTGGGCTGGACCCGCTTGGGCTCGCCCGGCATCTTCGGATAGTCCGGCGGGTACGGCATGTCGCCGAGGCCGTGGTCGTGTTCGTGGCGGTCGGCCAGTTCCAGAGCGGCGTCCAGGGCGAAGGCGTGCTCGTCCATGTCCGCGTGCAGATCGCCCAGTTCGGCGAAGCGGGCCGGCATCGTCACGATGTCGAAGTCGCGCGGCTCCGCCTCGTTCAGCTCGTCCCAGCGCAGCGGCGCGGAGACCGGGGCGTGCGGGCGAGGGCGGATGGAGTAGGCCGAGGCGATGGTGCGGTCGCGCGCCGTCTGGTTGTAGTCGACGAAGATCCGCTCGCCGCGCTCCTCCTTCCACCACGCGGTGGTGACCTTCCCCGGCATCCGGCGCTCCAGGTCCCGGCCGATGGCGATGGCACACCTGCGGACCTCCGTGAAGGTCCAGCGCGGCGCGATCGGCACGAACACGTGCAGCCCCCGGCCCCCCGAGGTCTTGGGCCAGCCGCGCAGGCCCAACTCCTCCAGCAGTCCGCGTAGTTCGTGGGCGACCGCGACCGCGTGGTGGTAGTCGGTGCCCGGCTGCGGGTCCAGGTCGATGCGCAGCTCGTCGGGGCGGTCGGTGTCCTCCCGCCGGACCGGCCAGGGGTGGAAGGTGAGGCACCCCAGGTTGGCGGCCCACAGGACGGCGGCCGGCTCGGTCGGGCAGATCTCGTCGGCGGTGCGGCCGCTCGGGAAGGCGATGTGGGCGGTGGGGATCCAGTCGGGCAGGTTCTTCGGGGCCCGCTTCTGGAAGAAGGACTCGCCCTCCACCCCGTCCG
Source organism: Streptomyces sp. NPDC059957 (assembly GCF_042730015.1). Lineage (NCBI taxonomy): Bacteria > Bacillati > Actinomycetota > Actinomycetes > Kitasatosporales > Streptomycetaceae > Streptomyces > Streptomyces sp. NPDC059957. The sequence continues at coordinate 122,087 of NZ_JBHWMB010000016.1, forward strand.
GGAACCGCTCCAGGGTCGTGGGCCGGTCCCGCAGGGCGCGGGTGATCCCGTCCGCGACCGCGAGGTAGTAGGCGGCCACGTCCCCCTTGGTGAGGCCGCGCTCGGGGAAGTACACCTTGTCCGGACTGGACAGCCGGACGGTCCGGCCGCCCACCTCCAGCTCGATCGCTTTGCCCGCTGCACCCATGTGCGCCACGGTAGGCGGACCCGCGCGGCCCCGCACACCGAGCGGGCCCGGGCGCACCACCCCAGAATCGGAAACATGGATCTGCCGGTCATGCCACCCGTGAAGCCGATGCTCGCCAAATCCGTGTCCACGATCCCACCGGGCATGCAGTACGAGGGCAAGTGGGACGGCTTCCGCGCGATCGTCCACCGGGACGGTGCCGAGATCGAGCTCGGCAGCCGCACCGGCAAGAGCCTGACCAGGTACTTCCCCGAGCTGGTGGAGGAGCTGAAGGCCAATCTTCCCGACCGCTGCGTGGTTGACGGGGAGATCGTCGTCATCCAGGGCGGGCGGCTCGATTTCGACCGGCTCAGCGAGCGGATCCATCCCGCGGCCTCCCGGGTGAAACTGCTCGCCGAGACGACCCCGGCCTCGTTCGTGGCCTTCGACCTGCTCGCGCTCGGCGACGAGGCCCTCCTCGACGCGCCGCTCACCGTCCGCCGTGCCGCCCTGACCAGCATGCTCTCCACCGCTCGGCCCCCCGTACACCTCGCGCCCGCGACCACCGACCCCGCGCTCGCACAGGAGTGGTTCGAACGATTCGAAGGCGCCGGGCTCGACGGGGTCGTCGCCAAACCCCTCGATCTCCCCTACCGGCCCGATGCCCGCCTCATGTTCAAGATCAAGCACGAGCGTACGGCCGACGTCGTCATCGCGGGTTTCCGTTTCCACAAGAGCGGTCCGATTGTCGGATCACTGCTCCTGGGGCTCTACGACGCACACGGCACCCTCCAGCACGTGGGCGTCTGCGCCGCCTTCCCGATGAAGCGCCGCGCCGAGCTGATCGACGAGCTCGAACCGCTCCGCATGCCCGACCCCGGGGGGCACCCGTGGGCCGCCTGGGCCGAGGAGTCCGCCCACGAGAGTGCCCGGCTGCCCGGGGCGCAGAGCCGCTGGACGGGGAAGAAGGACCTGTCCTGGGTGCCGCTGCGCCCCGAATGGGTCTGCGAGGTGGCCTACGACCACATGGAGGGCGACCGGTTCCGGCACACCGCGCAGTTCCGCCGCATGCGGCCGGACCGGGAGCCTCAGAGCTGTACGTACGCCCAGTTGGAGGAGGTCGTAGGCTACGACCTCGCCGAGGTGCTGGCGCCCCGATCGACCCAGGGAAGTCCATGAGTACGGAAACCGGCGGAGCCACCGGGCGCGCCGTCCCCCGCCCCCACGCCGTCGTCGGAGTCGGCGTGGTCGTGATCGGCCACGACGGCCGGGTGCTGCTCGGCCAGGCTCACGACGGGCGCTGGGAGCTGCCCGGCGGCAAGGTCGACCCCGGGGAGGGCTTCGAGCAGGCCGCCGCCCGCGAACTGGCCGAGGAGACCGCGCTGCGGGCCGCCCCCGAGGACATCCGGATCGTTTCCATCCTGCTCGACGCCGACTCGGGCCTGACCCAGCTGACGGCCGCGGCCGTCACCTCGGCAGCCGAGGGCACCGCCACGGTCACCGAGCCGCACAAGATCGCCCGCTGGTCCTGGTTCGCCCCGGCCGAGATCCCGGCGGCGCTCTACGCCCCGTCCGCGGCGGCCCTGCGCGCCTGGCGGCCCGAACTCACCCCGGTCCTTCCCCACGTGCCCTCGTACGACTACCCGACGGCCACGAACCCGTGATCCGAAAGCGGGGCCGCAGACGCTCGGTCACAGCATTAGACGGTGGCCGCGACCGTCACCACGGTGGCCGCGGCCACCGCCACCTGCATGTCGCGGATGGCGGAGCGGACGCTCTCGGCCGCCCAGTGTCCGCCGGCTATCTCCGCCGTGCGCGCGGAGATCTCCTTGCGCGGGCCGTCCGGGAAGGCCAGCCCGTGCAGTTTGGCCGCGTGGATCAGGGCGACGAGGCTCGCGGTGCGTTCGTCCGGCTCGGCGCCCTTGAGGACGGCGGAGGCGAGGCGCTCGCGCAGCGCGCGCTCGATCGTGCCGTCGGCCTCGGGATACCGCCGCACCGGGAACACACCGAGGGCCTTGCGCCGCTCCTCCACGACCACGCCGCGCCCGCTCAGCCGCTCCACCGCCGCGGCTATGGCCTTGGCCTGGTCCTTCGTCAGCCAGTCGGTCACCCGGCGCTTGCTCCGGCCGTGCATCCAGGTCTGCATCAACCTGATCCGGCCGTCGAGCAGTTCCTCACCGGTGGGCGACGTGTCCACCAGTTCCAGGTACTTGCCGGTCACCACCACCCGCTCCGCGAGCACCAGTTCGAGCAGGATTCCGCCCGCCACGGCCCAGCCGACCGACTGCCGCTGCTTCACCGATCCGGACTCGTCGTCCAGCGACAGCAGCGTGATCTCCTCCGCCAGCGTGATCGTCATGCTCAGCTCCCCCGTAGACCGTCTGTCTTCTCATGATCAGACGTCCCCGCACGCACCGGAGTTCCATCGGTTCCCCGATCGGCTCAAAATCGCACCGCACCGCACCGCGCCGCACCACGCCGGCACCCGCACCGCACCGCCTCGCACCGCACCGCACTGCACCGCACCGGCGGCGCCTAAGGCCGCCCCGCCATCGCACGCGGAGCGAAGTTCCCGTCGCCCAGGTCCTCCGCCAGCAGCCGCTTCGCGATCGCGTCCGCCGCGGCCCGCAGTTCCGCGCTGCGCGGACGGCCCCGGTCCTTCTCCAGCTGGTCGCCGAGCCACGTGGCCCACGCGTCCGAGATGACGCCCGCTTCCCGCTCCCCCGCCGGGGTCTGCGTGTAGAAGCCGTTCTGCCGCGTCATGTAGCCCTCGTCCACCATCCGTTCGAAGACCGGCAGCAGCACCTCCGGGGGCAGGTGCCGACGCGAGGCGATGAGTCCCAGGCTCGCGTAGCCGACGGTGCGGGTCATCAGGTCCACCTGCATCACCGCCCACGCACCCGCCATGTCCAGCCGGGTGTCCGAGGAGTTCACGATCCCGCGGGCCGTCTCCGGCCCCATGCTCCGCACCAGCTTGCCGACCGCCAGTTCCAGCAGTTTCGCCGAGTCCCCGGAGGCCGTGGCGGGCGAGCCGAAGCCGTCGCCCATGTCCGTGGAACCGGCCCGCGCGCTGTCGCGCAGCTTGACCTGCTTGAGGAACAGCGCGACGACGAACCCGACCACCGCCACCGGCACGGTCCACAGGAACACCGTGTGCAGGGTGTCCGCGTACGCGTTGACGATCGGCGCGGCCGCCGCCGGATCGAGCCCGTGCACGCCTTGCGGGCTCTGCGCCGCGACGCCCAGCAGCTGCGGGTCCTGTCCGGTGGCGCGCGCGGCCTCCGCCACCCCCTTCGCCAGCGCGGGCTTCAGGGTGTTGGCGTAGATCGTGCCGAAGACGGCGGTCCCGAAGGCACTGCCGAGGGTACGGAAGAAGGTGACGCCCGAGGTCGCGGTGCCGAGGTCGGCGTAGTCCACGGTGTTCTGCACGGCGATGGTCAGCACCTGCATGCACAGGCCGATGCCGGTGCCGAGGACGAACATGTACAGGGATTCCAGCCAGGCGCCGGACTGCGGTCCCATCAGCGACAGCAGGTAGAGCCCGAGGCCCATCACGGCGCAGCCGACGATCGGGAAGATCCGGTAGTGCCCGGTCTTGCTCGTGACGTTGCCGCTGAAGACCGACGCGATCAGCAGACCGATGACCAGCGGCAGCGTCCGTACGCCGGAGACGGTGGCCGAGTCCCCGTCCACGTACTGCAGGTACGTCGGCAGGAAGGTCATCGCGCCGAGCATGGCGAAGCCGACGACGAAGCTGAGGACGGAGCAGACCGAGAAGACGGGGTTGCGGAACAGCCGCATCGGCAGCATCGGCTGCGCGGCACGCGTCTCCACCAGGCAGAACAGCGCCAGTGCCACGGCGCCGCCGGCGAAGAGCCCGACGATGAGCGGCGAGCTCCAGGCGTACTCGTTCCCGCCCAGGCTGGTGGCCAGGATCAGCGCGCTGGCGCCGATCGCGACCATCGCGATGCCCAGGTAGTCGATGACCGGCTTGCCGACGGCGCGTACGGAGGGGATCGTCTTCGCGGCCGCCACCACGACCAGGATCGCGATCGGCACGTTGACGTAGAACGCCCAGCGCCAGGTCAGGTGGTCGGTGAAGAGTCCGCCGAGCAGCGGACCGATGACCGTGGCGACGCCGAAGACGGCGCCGATCGCACCCTGGTACTTGCCTCGTTCGCGCAGCGGGACCACGTCGGCGATGAGGGCCATCGCGGTGACCATCAGCCCGCCGGCGCCGATGCCCTGGATGCCGCGCCACACGATGAGCAGGGTCATGTTGCTCGCGAGGCCGCACAGGAACGAACCGGTGATGAAGACGATGGCGGAGACCTGGAAGACCAGTTTCCGGCCGAAGAGGTCGCCGAACTTGCCGACGAGCACGGTCGCGACCGTCTCGGTGAGCAGGTACGCGGTCACGACCCAGGACATGTGGTCCCCGCCGCCGAGGTCCGCCACGATCGTGGGCAGCGCCGTGCCCACGATCGTCTGGTCCAGGGCCGCCAGCAGCACGCCGAGCATGATCGTGCCGAACACGATGTTGCGCGATCGCCGGTCGAGCACGGGTGGTGCCGCGGCGGATAGGGCGGGAGCTGCACCTTCGGCTGTGGTCACACCTCGCACTCTCACAGCGCCCCCGCCCGGCCGCATGCGGCACTAGCCCATCCGGGCAGGGGCCCTCAGCGCAGGTACCCCAGCCCCGGATGCTCCGCCGCGTACCCGGTCACCAGCCGCCGGGCCACCCCGACCGAGTCCACCAGCGGATGCAGCGCGAAGGCCTTGACGGCGTCCGCCCGCGATCCGCTCGCCGCCGCGGCGAGGACTTCCCGCTCGGCGGCCTTGACCGAGGTCACCAGGCCCACCGCGTGCAGCGGCAGCGGGTCGACGGCGACCGGGTGGGCCCCGTTGGCGTCGACGAGGCAGGGCACCTCGATGACGGCCTCGGCGTCGAGCACCGACAGGGTCCCGCGGTTCCGGACATTGAGGATCAGGGTGGCGCGCTCGTCCCGGGCGATGGCACGCATCAGGGCGAGGGCCACCTTCTCGTACCCGCCCGACTCCAGGTCGCTCTCCTCGCGCTCGCCGACGCCCGCGACCTCGCGGTTCTCGGCCATGTACGTCGCTTCGCGCTCGGCCCTGGTGCGGTCCCAGGCGGCCAGCGCCGCCCCGGGCGCCTGATCGGGCCGCCCGGCCTCGGCGTAGAACCCCCGCTGCTGGTCGCGCAGGAACGCCCCGCGCGTCTGCTTGGCCTCCTGGTACGCCCGTACCGTGTCGCGGTTGAAGTAGTAGTAGTGCAGGTACTCGTTCGGGATCGCCCCGAGCGAGCGCAGCCACTCGGCCCCGAACAGCCGGCCCTCCTCGAAGGATTCCAGCGCCTGCGCGTCGGCCAGCAGTCGCGGCAGTTCGTCGCGCCCGCCGATCCGCAGACCGCGAACCCAGCCCAGGTGGTTGAGGCCGACGTAGTCGATCCAGGCGTCCTCGGGCCGGGCGCCGAGCAGCCGGGCGATCCGCCGCCCGAGTCCGACCGGCGAATCACAGATGCCGATGACCCGGTCCCCGAGCTCCTCGGCCATGGCCTCCGTGACCACCCCGGCCGGATTCGTGAAGTTGATCACCCATGCCCCGGGGGCGGTACGGGCCACCCTGCGCGCGATCTCACGGGCCACCGGCACCGTCCGCAGGCCGTACGCGATCCCGCCGGCGCCCACCGTCTCCTGACCCAGCACTCCCTCGGCCAGGGCGATCCGCTCGTCGGCGGCCCGCCCTTCGAGCCCCCCGACACGAATGGCCGAAAACACGAAGTCGGCGCCGCGCAGGGCCTCGTCGAGATCGGTGGTGGCCGTGACGGCCGGGGCGTCCGCGATTCCGGAGGCCTGGTCCGCGAGCACCCGTGCCATGGCGCGGAGCCGGCCGGAGTCCTCGTCGTACAGGGTCACGTGCGACACCCTGCCCTCGGCGTGATCGCCGAGCAGGGCTCCGTAGACGAGCGGGACCCGGAATCCGCCCCCGCCGAGGATCGTCAGCCGCACGCCCTTACCGCCTTTCGCAGTGCCACGTTTCGTGGCACCAGTGTCCCCCTCCGGATCAGTCCACCGGCGACGGCACGGCCCTCAGCCGCGGCACCTGGTGCGGCTGCGCGCCCGGACCGCCGTGCTGCGGACCCGTCGGCCGGGCCTGCGGCGTCGAGAGGACCAGTGTCATCCGGGTCAGTCCCATGCCGTCGAGCATCGGGCCGGATTCGGCCACCATCCGGCAGCGCACCAGGCCCCAGCCCGGGTCCGGGTGGCGCACGGTGCGCACGGCACCGTCCTGTTCGGCGGCCTCGGCCCCGTGGGTCGTCAGCCAGTGCGGCACTCCGTACCGGTAGGCGGCCTCCATGAACGGGTCACGGGCCACCTCCTGACGGATGCTGCGCAGCCCCTCGTCGTCGGGGGCGGCGGCCAGCGCGGTCGCGAAGCGGGCCAGCAGCGGTACGCACCAGGCCGGTTCGTGGTCCTCCAGGACGGCCGCCGCGTCCGGGTGGAACAGCACGAAGCGCAGGAAGTTGTCGTCCGGCAGGGCGGTGGGATGCGGGCGCACCGACTGGAAGAGCCGGTCGAAGGCCGAGTTGGTCAGGGCCACGTCCCAGCGGTGGTCCACGAGGAAGCTCGGGTAGGGCACGGCCTCCATGAGGGCCGCGTAGTCACAGAGGTAGTCGCGCTGCGCCGGATCGTCGGGCAGCCGGCTGTCCTCGGCCGCGCGCCAGGTGGGCGGCGGGTCGCGGTCGACCATGATCCGGAAGAGCCAGAAGCACTGCCGCTCGCTCATTTCCAGGGCCTCGGCCAGGGCGAGCAGCTTGCGGTCCGTCCACTCCTTGACCAGGCCGCGCTCCCAGTTCCCGTACGCGCGCACGCTGATGCGCAGACGCGCCGCCAGGTCCTCCTGGCTCAGCCCCAGTTCCTCCCGGCGCTGGCGCAAAATCTCCTTGCGTCGCTCCGACCGCACGGCGCCGCGTGCGGACTCCTCGCCCGCGAGGCGCTCCCCACCGATGTGGGCGAGCCCTTCGGACGGGCCCACCGCTGCGAGATGTGGCACCGAGAGCTCCCCCCATCTTCATTACGGTCTGGATCTTCATTTCCGTGTGGCGATCCTGCTACCGACTTCATTCGAGTGTCAACTATTGTGGCAATTCCAGCCTCTGGGCAGCTCGATCCCGCCACAGATGTGGCACGTTCTAGCCGTACGGACAGGGACCGGATAGATTCCTGGAGCCGACCACGTGCCCGCACCCCGACCTCGCGCGATCTAGGAGAACCACTGGTGACAGACGGCTTCCCGGCTCCCGTCGCGGTGGCCAACACGCTCCTGGCAGCCACCGTCACGCGGGTCGCAGAACTCGCGGGCAAGCTGGGCCGCGACCTGAACCAAGTCTTCGACCTGCGCCGACTTTCCGAGGCCTCGGGCGTACCCGCCGACGTGGTGCGGAGCCTGTTGGACGGCCGGCCCGCCGGTGAGCCCGATCTCCAGACCCGGTTCCTCCAGCGCCTCGACCTCCTGCGCCGCACCCGCGTCAAGCCCAACGGCCGCCGCTACACGCAGCAGGAGATCGCCGACGGCGCCGCCATGTCGCGCCAGCAGGCCGGGGCCCTGATCAACGGCGACAGACGGCCGACCATGGAACACTGTGACGCGATCCAACGCTTCTTCGGGGTGCATGCCGGATTCCTCACCGCCCACGACGCGGACGCGCTCACGGACGCCCTCCAGCGCACCGAGCAACAGCTGCTCCAGGACTTCGCGGGCCGCGCACGGGAAACCGCACCCGCCCCGGCCGCTTCGGCAGGCGATCCGCTGGCAAGACTTCTCCAGAACCACGGCGTACGCGGCATCGCCTGGCGTGCCGCCCAACTGCCCAGCGACAAGCACCGGGACAAGGTGACCGAATGGCTGGACATGCTTCTCGAAAGCGTCAAACCGAACGAATCCTGACCCAGTCGAAAGTCTGGGTCTGATCCTTGAGTCCTGATCCGGATCCGCGCCGACGGGGAGAACGGTGAGCATAGGCAGAGAGCAGCGGCGGTTGTGCGGGGAGCTGGTGGCAGGCATCAGCCTGACCGCGCCCGTGGAACCCGTGGACCTCTACGCCGCCCTCTGCGAGGGCATGAGCAAGCACCGCGGCCGCCGGGTGGAGTTCCGGATGGCCTCGTTCCCGCCGGGGACGGCCAGCGGCCTGTGGCTCGACATGGCGGACCGCGATCTGGTGGTCATCGAGGAACGCACCGCACCCGACCACCAGCTGGTGATCCTCGGGCACGAGTTGTGGCACATGAAAGCCGGTCACTGCAGCCACCACGTCGACGGCGCCGCCGTCGCCGCGCGACTGCTGTCGGACGGTGCCGACATCGGCGAGACCGTGCGTCGCGTCGCCGCGCGCACCCGCGCCGACGTCCAGGAGGAGACCGAGGCCGAAACCTTCGGCCTGCTGCTGGGCAGCCGCTGTCGCACCTGGCTGGCCGGATCGGCCGGCCACCGGGCGCCGGCACAGCGGGACCAACTGGCCGGCCGCATCGAGGCCGCGCTCGGATACCGGGGGCACAGGAACGACCATTGAAAGGCCAGGACTACTACACACCGGCAGCCGCGATGGCGATCGCACTCGCCTTCAAACTGCCGGCGCTACGGACCAACTGGCGCGATCCGCTCCTGCGATCGGTCTGCGCCCTGCTCACCCTGGCCGGCGCCATCTTCACCTTCGCCGCTCCGCCCACGATCGCGGCGGTCAACCGCTGGACCGGCATAACCAACTTCTCCGCCCTGTTCGTCTACTGCCTGATCACCGCCTTCAGCGCCGCCTGCCTCGTGCTGATCGTCAACTGGCGCGGCGGTCCCCCCGAGGAGACCCGGCGCGTCTCGCGGGCCTGGATCCTCGGCTACTCCGCCGTGATCGTGGCGCTGGCGGTGCTGTTCGTCCTCGGTGACACCCCGGTCGAGCGGCTGCGGGACTTCGACACCCACTACGCCAACACCCCCTTCATCCGGGAGATGATCGCCCTCTACCTGGTGGCCCACAACGTGGCCGCCTTCGTGATGGTCGCGATGTGCTGGCGCTGGTCCCTGCAGGTGCGCGGCTGGCTCCGCGTCGGCCTCGTGATCATCGTCATCGGGTACGTCTTCAACCTCTGCTACGACGCCACCAAGATGACCGCCGTCGTGGCCCGCTGGACCGGCCACGACCTGGACTGGCTGAGCACCTCGGTGGCACCGCCCGTCGCCTCCATCGGAGCCAACGTCAGCGCCGTCGGCTTCGTCCTGCCCCTAGTGCTGCAGCGGCTCTCCGACAGCTGGCAGTACTGGTCCACGTACCGGCGGCTGGGCACGCTCTGGCGCGAGGTGCGCATCTACGGCCCCAAGGGCGTCCCCAGCGTACGGATGGCCTGGTGGTCCGCCCTGGAGCTGCGGATGATCCAGCGCGAGTCGGACATCCACGACGGCTTCCTGAACCTCGGCCCGTACTTCGACCAGTCCCACCGGGACGACGCCCTCGCGCGGGCCTTCGCCGCCGGAGCGGACGAGGAGACCGCGCGGGCCGTCGCCGACGCGGCCATGGTCGCCGCCGCCGTGCGCGCCCGCGGGGCCGACCCCGAGGGACGGGTCATCGGGGCCAGCGAGGAAGGCGCACCGCCGGCCACCGACGGTCCGCGCGACCTCGTACGGATCTCGCACGCCCTGCGGAACTCGCCGGTGGTGGCCGAATGCCGCCGGCAGGCGGCGCTGTCCGGGAGCTGAGCCCGGCCGGCGGGGCCGGTGATCAGCGCCCGGCGGCCAGGGGCAGGGACGGGAAGAGATCCTGGAACGGCGCCGCCGAGTCGATCCCGTCCCGCCCGAAGGGCGCGTCGAAGCTCCACACCATGAACAGCAGGAACACGATCAGCGCGCTGAACAGCCCCGCGAGCAGCAGCTCCCGTCCCGAACGCCGGATCTGCAGGGTGAAGATCAGCCCCACGGTGACCAGCCCGCCCGCGACCAGCCCCAGCCAGACCACTCCCGGCAGCGTGGACTCGTCGGTCTGCGTCCGCTCGTGGCGGGCGTCGTCGGCGGCCGCGATGTGGTCCAGCAGCGGCTGGTAGGCCTGCGCCTGCAACTCGTTGCCCGGGCTCTGGTGGGTGACTCCGCTGCGCAGTTTGCCGAGCAGTTCGCCGCCCTCCGGGGACACCGGCGCCCCGGAGGTCAGCCGCGGCCAGTCCACGCTGACGGTGTGGGACACGTACGCGTCGACCTCGCCGCGGATCCGGTCGCGCACGGCGGCCGGGTAGACGTCGGCCCGCTGGGTGACCTCGTACAGGGACTGGGCCTCACGGCGCACGCTGTCCTCGGCGGCGCCGCGCGCCTCCCAGACGCCGGCGATGGCCAGGCCGAGCACGATCGCGTAGACCACGCCGACCATCATCACCATGTACTCGAGGACGTCGGGGGTTTCGCTGGTGTCCTCGTCGTCGGCGACCCGGCGGTGCCGGATCGCGGTGAAGGCGAGGACGAGGGCGCAGACGAGCGCCATGGCGATGGCCAGGACCAGCCATTCGGACACGAGGGTTCTCCGTAGGTCGAGATGAGCGGACTGAACGTTAGCCGCGGCTCCTGGAACGGGGCCGCAGCGCGACGGCCGCGAGCACCGCCGGGGTCGTGACGACGACCATGAGCATCAGGGTGGACATGCCGTCCGGGCCGCGCCGCGCCAGGGCCGCCGAGTGGTACGGGCGCACGTGGAAGCGCCCCACCGCCCCGGCCCCCGCTGCGCCCCGGTGCGGAGCCACCACTTCGCCCGGAGCCGCCCGCGTGACCCCGGGCGCCCGCGCCGCGGCCACCCGCGGCTGCGCCGGCGCAGGCCCTGCCTGCGCCGTCGGCCCGGGGGCGGGCTC
>NZ_JBHWMB010000017.1:0-130262 GCF_042730015.1 Streptomyces sp. NPDC059957
CGGCTCGTACTGGACGTACTTCCGTGGTCCGACAACGCGGCGAGGTGCCGTGCCGGGCGCCGTGACCCGGTGAACCTTTCCGGCCACAGCACTAGCCCTCGTCCGCCAGCAGGGCGAGGGTCCGGGTGAGTTGGGTGCGTACGGTTTCGTCGGCGATGGTTCCGTCCGCGCCGATCGTTCTGCGGTCCACGGGGATCCGTACGCACGCCGCGTCCCGGATGTCGGCCCCGGTGTAGCCGAGGACCGTCCGCAGGGTGGCCTCCGCGCCCTGGCCGCGGCCCGGGGCCGCCGCGTTCACCCAGGCGACGGGCTTGTCGCAGATCTCGGTGCCGCCGACCGTCCAGTCGAGCAGGTTCTTGAAGGAACCCGGCAGGGTGCCGGCGTACTCCGGGGTGCAGATCAGGATCCCCGCCGCCTGCGCGATCGCCGCGCGCAGCACGGCCACGGGACCCGGCAGCGGGTCGGCGTCCTCGTCGGGGTTGAAGTGCGGGAGGTCCGCCAGCCCTTCGTAGAAGACCGTCCGCAGCCGGGAAGGGGCCGCCGCTTGCGCGGTGCGCAGGACGGTCTCGTTGGAGGAGCCGGCCCGCAGGCTGCCCGACAGCAAGAGGATCACGGGCATCGCAGGTGTGGGCATGTGCCTCAATGTACTGATCCGCGGCGGCGCGGAGCCGCCGGGGTCAGCCGAAGCGGCCCTGGACGTAGTCCGAGGTGCGCGGGTCGGCGGGGGTGGAGAACATGGCCGCCGTGGGTCCGTGTTCCACGATCCGGCCGGGCGTGCCCTGTTCCGCGAGGAAGAAGGCGCACTGGTCGGAGACCCGGGCCGCCTGCTGCATGTTGTGCGTGACGATCACGATGGTGACCTCGTCGGCCAGCTCGCGGACGGTCTCCTCGATGCGGCGCGTGGAGGTGGGGTCCAGGGCCGAGCAGGGTTCGTCCATCAGCAGGATCCGCGGCCGGACCGCGAGGGAGCGCGCGATGCACAGGCGCTGCTGCTGGCCTCCGGAGAGCGCGCCGCCCGGCTGGCGGAGCCGGTCCTGGACCTCCTTCCACAGCCCGGCCTTGGTCAGGCACTCCTCCACGAGCGCGTCCTTCTCGGACCCCGAGGCGCGGATGCCCGTCAGCTTGAGGCCCGCGGTGACGTTGTCGTAGACCGACATCGCCGGGAAGGGGTTCGGCTTCTGGAAGACCATGCCGATCCGGCGGCGGGCGTCGGTGAGGCGGCGGCCGCGGGCGTAGACGTCCTCGCCGTCGAGCAGGACCTCGCCGGCCAGCTCGGCGCCCGGGATCAGCTCGTGCATCCGGTTCAGGATCCGCAGGAAGGTGGACTTTCCGCAGCCCGAGGGGCCGATCAGGGCCGTGACCTGGCCGCCGGGCATCGTCAGGGAGACCCTGCCCAGGACCTTGCGGCCGCCGAACCACGCCGAGATGTCGCGGGCGTCGAGGGTGGACGCGCCGGTGGCGGGGAGCGCGGGGAGGGGGATCGTCTGGGTGGTCATCACGGCCTCGTTCACAGGAGGTTGGGCAGGAGGAGGGCGGCCTGGTCGGCGACCGCCAGACCGAGGGCCGCCAGTACGGGGAAGCCGACCAGCCAGGTGTGCGCGCGGCCCCAGCGGATCCTTGCCCAGGCCAGGGCCGCCGCGGCGAGCAGCAGCGCCTGGGCCCACAGGACGAGCGGGAACCAGGCCGAGGTCTGGCTCCCGAGCGGGGCCTCGTCCGCGGCCAGCCGCCCCGGGGTGCGCCCGCCGGACTGCTGTACGGGCGTGGTGAGTTCGGCGTCCACGTGGACCACGCCGTCCGGCATGTACGGGGTCCCGTCCGCGGTCATGAGCGTGAGCAGGGCCGCGTCCCCGGTCGGCCGGGCCGGCTGCGGGTCGCCCGCGCGGCGGACGCCCAGCACCTTGTACGTGTGCTCGCCCTGGCCGGTGACGACCCGGAAGGTTTCCCCGCGGGCCAGGTCCCCGATGTGGGCGAAGGGGCCGCCGTAGCCCGCCTGGCGGCCCATGAGGATGCTCGTGCCGGGCTGGCCGGGCAGGACCGTGTCGCGCCGGTGGCCGGGCCCGGAGGCCAGCACCCCGGAGGTGGTCGCCTCACGGACCACTTCGCGCAGCCCGATCTGCGGGATCTCCAGCAGGGCGACGGGGGTGCCGGGCTCGGTGGGCCCCAGTGGCGCGGTGGCGTTGGCGAGCTGTTCCCGCAGCTGTGCGTACCCCACCCGGCGGTCCCGCTCGTGCCGGAGGTGTCCGAGGGGGCCCACTTCCGCGACGAAGCCGAGGAGCAGGGCGCCCAGGATGGCCAGGGCCGCGCCGGTGGCCCACAGGCCGGGTGCGCCCGTACGCCCCGCCGGGGCCTCGGGGGCTCCGGCGGGGTCGGGGCGCACGTCCACCGGCGGGGTGGAGGTGGCTGTCATCGTGTCTACTCCGAATGCGGATGCGGATGCGGATGCGGATGCGGATGCGGATGCTGCGGGGGCGCGGGGACGCGGGGGTGCGGGGGCAGCCGATACGGCAGCGGCGGTCAGTTGCCCGAGAAGGTCAGCAGGCCGCGGCGGCGGGCCCACCAGACGAACGCGCCGCCGGTGACGACGAGGCCCGCGCTCAGCAGGCCGAGCGTGGTGGCGTTGGCGCCGGTGTTGGCCAGGCCTCCGCCGGGACCCCCGGAACCGCCGGAGGCTCCGCCCGAGACGTTGGTGGAGACGCCCACGCTGCCGCCGCTCGTGGTCGTGCCCGTGGAGGCGGACACGGACGGGGACGGGGACGGGGAGGCCGTCTCCGACGGAGCGGGGGTCGGGGACGCCGACTCCGAGGGGGTCGGCGTCGGGGTGGGCGTCCCGGTCGGGGTGGGGGTCGGCGTGGGCGTCGCGGTGGGGGTCGGGGTGGGCGACGGCGTGGGGGTGGGCGTCGGGTTCCCCGTCCCCGGGTCCGTCGTCTGGTACTCGGTGTTGGAGGTGAACCACATGGAGGCCGCGAACTCCCCGTAGGTCTCCGTGCCGAAGGCCTTGCGGCACACGACCGTCAGGTCGTAGCGGCCCTCCAGGGTGGTGAAGCCGGCCTGGCTCGCGTAGTCCCGCATGGTCATCGTCAGCGGGATGCTGATGCCGCCCGACTCCGCCGGGGGGTACGTGGTGATGGGCGAGTTGCCGACCACGTTGAGGCCCTCGGCGGGGAAGCCCTTGCCGGCCACCTTCATCAGGATGTGCGTGGAGGGCTCCGGGCAGGCGGCCGACGTGGTCACGTCGACGCTGCTGCCGTCGTTGCCGGTGGCCGGGTTGATCTTCGCCGGGCCGGCCGCGGCGGCGGCCTGGGCCGTCGTCGGTACGGTCAGGGCCAGCCCCACGAGGGCGGCGGCGGCCGCGGTCGCGGCGCCTGCCGCGGAACGCCGGCTGAGGCGGGTGAACTGCACGATGGACTCCTTCTTGGCGTTCTGGCGTTCGTTCGTCTCTGTGGTGGCGCGCCGGCGGGCCGACACGGCGGCCGCGGCCCGGGCCAGGCGCCTGCGGCGCCGGACCCACAGCCCACCCCCGGTGATCACGAGGACCAGCGCGAGCAGCGCCCACGGGACGGTCCACAGCGACACCGACCGGGTCAGCGAGGGGAGTTCGGGGTCCACGCCGTCGCGGGCGGCGACCGGCTGGACGGAGACCACGGCGGAGGACCGCAGCACCTGGGCCACCCCGTCCGCCTTGGCGGTGATCGTCAGCGAGGTGCCGGGCAGCAGGTCGCCGAGGTCCTTCACGCCGTCCGCGGTGACGGAGGTGCCGAACAGCCCGTTGACGCGTACGGCCTGCCGGGCGCCGAGCCGCACGTTGCCGGTGTTGCTCAGGGTGTAGGTGACGGTCGCCGAGCCCTCCGAGAAGGGGTTCGCGGAACCTTCGTACGAGGCGGTGACCTGCTGGACCTCCAGGCGCGGGGTGAGGGTCCCGGCGGCGCGTACGTAGACGCGGGCGCCGACCCGCTGGTCGAGCTTGACCTTGTTGCCCCGGGCGTCCGTGGCTCCGGCTGCGAGCGAGGCGACGATGCCGCCGGTGTGGTCCCCGGGGGTGACCTCGCGGGGGACGGTGACGGTGAAGGGCACGATGACGTTGCCCTTGGCCGGGACGGTCACCTTGTCCTTCTCCAGCTTGATCCAGCTGCCCGCGTCCTTCGGGGCCTGGCCGGCCGGGAGCAGGTCGAAGCCGCCGTCGGCGGTGTTGACCGCGTCGCTCGCGTAGACGGCGAGGGTGAGCGGTTCCTCGCCGTAGTTCCAGATGGCGATCTGGTCGCGCGTCGTGGCTCCGCCGGTGACCCCGTAGGAGAAGTGGGGCCGGGCGTCGGGCCCCTTCGGCCCGGCGGGCTGCACGCCGAAGGTGGACTTGCGGTCCTCCCCGGGAGCGGCCGGAGCCGAGGCCGCGGCCTGGGCCGGCGCCACGAGGACCAGCGCGAGGAGCGCGAGCAGGAGGGCGAGGAGCGGGGCGGCCGCGGCCGGCGGGCCGGGGCGGCGGCCGCGCCGGGCGGCGGGGACGGTGGGTTTCATGGCTCGGGCGTCCGATCCGGAGAAGGAGTGCGGTGGGTCCAGGCGTCAGGGGCGGGGGGGGGGGGGGCGAGGGGGAAGGGGGGGCGCTCCTACTCCGAGCCCCCCTCCCCACCCACAAGAGGGGGGCGTGGGGGGGGGGGGAGGCACCCCTCTCAACCCCGGGGGGGGGGAGGGGGGGGGGGGGGGGGGGGGGGGGGTGGGGGGGAGGAGGGGTCCCCCCCCGGCCCGGAGCTCATGCCTGGATCAGATGGCGGTGAGCGTGAGGGTGGCGGAGTACGTGCCGGCGACCGTGGAGGTCGGGACGTTCAGCGCCAGGTCGGCGGTGACGTGCGCGGTGCCGAGACCGGTGCCGTTGGCGAGCGTGCGGGCGGACTTGAGGCCCGCCGTGCCCGAGTCGCCGGTGGTCACGCCGTTGGCGGCGGGGACGGCGGAACCGGCCGTCACCGTCTGCGCGGGCGCCTTGTCGACGAGCTTCGGGGTCCAGCCCAGGTTCTGGCCGTTGATGGCGTGGGTGGCACCGTCGGAGAAGTCGGTGACCTGGCCGCTGACGGTCCAGCCCGGGTTGCCGGCGCGGGTGTCGGTGAGGGTGACCGGGTTGATGGAGCCGGCCGTGGTCAGCAGGTCCCCGTCGGAGTTGAGCACCGGCGAGGGCAGCGTGACCTGCGGGTTGGCGACGCTGATGGCCAGCGCGCCCGAGTTGACGGTGGTGGTGATCGTCTCGGAGGCGGACACGCCGGCGAAGGCGCCCACCACGTACGGGATCGCGCCCGAGTCGGAGCCCAGGAAGGCGCCCGCGTTGGCCGGGACGAACACGGCGGTGAAGGAGTGGTCGCCCACCGGGAGGCTGCTGGTGTTCAGCACCGCGGTGCCGTTCGCCACCGGGACCGTGCCCAGGGTGACGGTGGAGCCGGCGACGGTGTCGGTGAACTTCACCGCGCCCGCCGCGCCCGCGGGGGTGACCGTACCGGTCAGGGTCACCGGGCTGAACTGCGGCGCGGTGCCGGCCGGGGAGACGGCCAGGGCGGTCGTGGTGGTCGTGGCCGGGACGGCCGTGACCACGTAGGAGACGGCGGAGGAGGCCGAGCCGTTGTACGAGGCGCTCGCCGGCGTGAAGACGGCCGTCAGGCTGTGCGTACCGGCGGTCAGGTTGGACGTGGTGAGCGCCGCGGTGCCGTTGTTCACGGTGACCGGGGTGCCCAGGTCGGCCGCGCCGTCCTTGAACTGGACGGTGCCGCCGGCGCCGGACGGGGTGACGCCCGCGGTCAGGGTGACCGGGGTGCCCGCCTGCGCGGGGCCGGCCGGGGAGAGCGCGAGCGAGGTGACGGTGTCGGTCTTCACCGCCGGGTCGGTGTTCTGGTAGGTCGTGTTCGAGGTGAACCAGATCGCGCCGGTGTAGTCGCCGAGGCTGGTGCCGTTGAAGGCGGTCCGGCAGATCACGGTGAAGTCGTACTTGCCCTGCAGGGTGGTGAAGCCCGCCTGGCTGGCGTAGTCCCGCATGGTGGAGGTCAGCGGGATGACCATGCCGCCGTTGGCGGCGGTCGGGTAGGTCGCGATGGGCGAGTTGCCGACCACGTTCAGACCCTCGGCCGGGAAGCCGGAGCCCGCCACCGTGACCAGCACGTTGGTGGCGCCCGCCGGGCAGGCGGCCGAGGTGGTGAACGCGATGCCGGACGTGTCCGCGCCGGTCGCCGGGTTGGTCTCGAGGGTTCCGATCGGGGCGGCGTACGCGGCGCTCGCCCCGGCCAGACCCGCCGCGAATGCGGCGGTCACGGCGGCGACCCCCAGGGCCATGGTCCGCAGAACTCTGTTCTTCAGCACAACGTCTCCAGAATGTGAAGCTCGGGCGGTGATCAGGGTCACGGGGAGGGTCACGGGGTCTGCTTGGTGGTGTCGCCACAGTTCGGGCTGGTGGCGAAGCCGTAGGTGTTGATCACCGAGGTCTGCTTGCAGATCTCGGAGTTGGGGCCGACGAAGACGGTGCTCCACGGAGCCGTGGCCACCTTGTTGGTCGGGATCACGTTGTAGACGTCGCGCTTCACGCCGAACCCGCTGTTGAGGACCGTGGGCGCCGTGCCGTCGACCGTGCCGAGGATGGCGCGGCCGCGCAGGTCGGCGATCGTCTGCGAGGACTGCGACTGGTACTGGGCGATGGAGAACGGCACGATCGACTTGTCGTCGAGGAGGCGGCCGTCGTGCTCCTGCACCGGGGTGGTGCCCTTCTTGTCCTTGATGCAGGGGTAGATGCCGGCGACCACGTCGGCGTCCGTGATCCCCATCTGGGACTCCCAGAAGCTGCGGGTGCCCGAGCCGGCCTGCGGCAGGTAGACCGTCATCGCGTAATTGGGGCCGGTGCCCACGTAGTTCGGGTCGCAGTGGTAGATCGCCTTCAGATCGGCCAGCGACAGCTTGCGCGGGATCGCCGAACCGGGGGTGATGGCGTAGCTGACGCCGTCGACCGCGAAGGGCACGTAGGTCAGGCCCGGAGCCGCCGCCGCGAGGTTCAGCGAGGAGGAACGGGCGAAGTCCAGACAGCCGTTGCTCGCCTGGAGGGAGGTGAGCAGCGCGGAGCGGCCGGCGCCCGAGCCGTTCGGGCGGGCGATGGTGCAGTTCGCGTTGACCGCCGGGTCCTTGGTGGTGATGTTGGCGGAGCCGGTGGAGTCGTAGGAGCCGATGACCTTCTGGCCGCCCACGGTGATGGTCGCGGCCAGGCCGTTCATGACGTCCTGGGTGGTGTCGGAGCCGACGCCGGAGAGCTGGCGGTACGGCGGCGGGCCCGACGGGTCGGCGGCGGCGAGGCCGGCTCCGGCGATGGTGGCCGCGAGAGCGAAGGCCGAGACGCCGAAGACGATCTTCTTCTTGTTCACTTGGGATGACCCCTCAGCTAGGCTGCGCCCGGGTGGTGCCCGGCGCGCGTGGGATGAAGTTCCGTTGGCGCGGATTGGTCAGACGGTTGTCGCCGGGCACCACCTCCTTTCGTCGTGCGGAGCCGGGACGGGATGCGGGCTCCGGTCAGTCCCGGTCCGGCGGGCTCCAGTCCCGCGGGCCCGCCTTCTTGTGGGTCGCCCAGTCCGCCGGCAGGTCCGCGGACCCGCCGGACGTCACGGCCGCTCCCCCCGCCGCGCCGCGCAGCGACCGCAGCCACGGCACGGCCCTGGGCAGGAAGCGCGGGAGCACCGGTCCCGCGAAGGCCGCGAGCGCCCCGACCACGAGGCAGATCAGCAGGACGTTGCGGATGGCTCCGACCACCCAGTCCGGGGTGGTCCCGGTCGCCTGGGCCGCCGGGGCGCCCGAGGTGCCGGTGGCCCCCGCGCCGCCCGTGGCCGCCGCGGCGGCGCTCGGTGAGGCCGTGGTGGGCGCGGGCACGGCCGCTCCGCCCGCGGCGGAGCCCGCGGCCGAGGCCCCGGAGGCGGAGCTCCCCGTACCGCCCGCGCCGGAATCCGAGGGGGCCGGCGCGCCGCCCGAACCGGACCCCGTGCCGCCCGCGGTGCCCGGGGCCGGGCTGCTCGGTGCCGGGGGCTCCGGCGACGGCGTCGGCTTCTTGCCCGCCTCGGTGCTCACCCGCTGCGCCGCCGCCCGGGTCTGGGCGCGCAGGGCGTCCGGCAGCGGGGCGTAGCCGTGCGGCAGGCTGCCCGCGGACACGCCGGGGGTCTGCCCCTGGCCGGCCGCGTAGGCCAGCATGGCGCCGTAGTCCGTGCCCTCCGCCTCCGTGAGGTCGGCGGGCACGGTGGCGGCGTACGTGAGGACGGTGAGCGGGTACGCCGCCGGGTCCGCTGCCGCCGGGTCGGGGGAACTGACCCCGTCGGCCCCGGCCTTGCGTGCGTTCGCGGCGGCGATCAGGGCGGCCGGCTCCGGGGCGACGAACTTGCCTCCCGCGTTGAGGAGTTCGGCGCGCACCAGGCCGTACCGGTCGGCGGTCGCGGTGTCGGTGACGGCGAGCACGGCGCGCGAGCCGGCGAGCTGCGGCGGGTCCTTCTTGTACGCGGGCGGGGTGGCCGTGGCGTCCCAGGAGGTACGGGCCAGGGTGTCGCCGCGGCTCGCGGCGCGCGCGGCGGCGTGCATGTCGGTGGCGTAGGGGTGCTTGTCCTGGATGCAGAGCGGGGACTCCGGGTGCCCCGGGAAGGGCTGGCAGTACGGGTCGCTCTTGGGGAAGGTGTCCAACGGCAGGGCCAGGCCCCGGTAGTTCGGGTTCACGGCCATGCCGGCGTACGAGGCGTCGCCGTGCGCGCCCGTGTTGTCGGGCGTGCCGTCGAGGAACTCCCGCGCGGCCGGGTCCCGGCCCACCCACTCCCACAGTTGCCGGGTGGTGTCGGCGAGCGGCTGCGGGACCAGGGCGTCACCGAGCCTGCCCGGGAAGTCCAGTCCCGCGTAGTCGGGGTTGTGGTGCATGAACTCCGGGTCGTGTCCCAGGTTCACCGGGTTCTTCTCGGTGCTCTCGGCGAAGCGCGAGTTGCCGTCCTGGTAGGACTCGGTCAGCAGCTTCGCCACGAGTCTCGGGGTGAGCCGCAGGCTGCCGAGCCGGACCCCGTTGCGGGCCCTGACCTCGTCGGGGGCCGAGAATCCGGCCTGGCTCTCGATGAAGAAGCCGATGGTGATGCCGGAGAGGGCCACGGGCGCGTAGACGGGCTTGCGCTCGGGGTCGGCGGGCGCCGGCCGGCCGAGGAAGACCAGTCCGGGCGTGCCGGAGAGCAGTTTGACGCGGGCCGTCTCGTCGGGGACCTGGGCGTAGCCGTAGATGGCCTTGCCGCCGGTCTGGCAGAGGGCGGGCTGCCAGCGGGTGACGGCCTCGGCGGCCATCTCGCTGCCGATGGTGCCGCGTTCCTCGGCGCCGATCGGGCAGTAGCTGCCCAGGGGTTCGAAGCCGAGCGGGACGACGATGCGCTGCTTCCAGTTGGCCGGGCTGAGCGGGGAGGACTGGAGCTGCCCGCTGGACTGCGCGGTGTGCGGGCTGCCGTCGACCTCCTTCTCGCCGCGCGGCACGATCACCAGCCAGCAGCCGCGTCCGGCCACCGCGACCCGGGAGGGTGCGGCGACGGCGGAGCCGCAGCCGAGGCCGGGGGCCTCGACGGCGGTCTGGGTCTCGAACCAGACCTCGCCGGCGCCGCGGGCGTTGGTGCGGGCGTAGGGAACCTCGTTGGTGCTGTTGACGTCGTAGAACTCGTTCCAGTTGCCCGGGCTGACCGGGTCCCCGCCCACCGTGCGGAAGGGGGCGTAGGAGATCCCGCTCGGGGTGGGGGGCGGCAGCGGCTCGTTCTCCGCGTCCTGGAGGTTGGCTCCGTAGTTGAGCTGGCGGGTGTTGGTGTAGGCCCCGGCCTGGTTGCCCGTGCCGAGGGCGGAGGAGCCGCCGAACTGGCACTGGTCGGTGGCGGGCCCGGTGGGCTCGTCGCCCCAGCACTGCATGATCTGCAGGTAGTTGGCGCTGTAGGCGGTGTCGGAGACCGTGGGCTTGCCGCCGGTCCAGGAGATCTTGACGACCTGGCCGACGAGGTTGCGGGTCTGGCCGACCGTCACCTTGAGGTCGGCGAAGTCGCCGGCCCCGGACACGGTGACCTCGGAACCCTCCCCGCCCGCCGCGTACGCGGCCTGCGGGCCGAGGCCCGCGGGCCCGGAGGTGGCGACCACGGGCAGCAGCGCCAGGCAGAGCGAGCCGAAGAGCAGCCGGATCCGGCACTTGCGCAACGGGGTCCGCAACGGAGTCCGCATCAGGGTGCGAAGCGGTGTGCGCATTAGGACCCGCCTCCCGTGCCGCCGCGCCGCGCCAGGCGCCGGGTGAGCAGCGGCGGGGCGACCGTGACGGCCAGCAGGAGCAGGGCGCCGAGCACCATCAGGACGGTCTGCAGGGTCCCGCCGATGCCGGTCGAGGTGGTGACGGGGATCCCGAACAGGTCGGCCGCGCCCGCCGCGAGGGGCTGTCCGGTCACCGGGTCCACTGCCCCGCCGTCCGCGCCGCCGCTGCCCGCGGCCTCACCCGTACCGCCGGTGGCGGCCGCGGCGCCGCTCCCGCCGTCGGCTCCGCCCGTACCGCCCGAGGCCGTGCCCGCGGAGCCGCCCGTGGCTCCGCCGGAGCCCGTGCCGCCCGTGGCGGCGCCGCCTGTGGCACCACCCGTACCACCGCCGGAGGCCGCGGCGCCGCCGGAGGCCGCCGCGCCGCCGCCACCGGAACTGCCGGTCTGGGTCGGGGCCTTGTTGCCTCCCGTGCCGGTCTCGCACTGGGTGGGGCCCTGCTTGTCGCAGGCGGGGGGCATCGGGGCGGTCTCGGCCAGGGTGTTCCTGCCGTCGGACGAGAAGGTGGGGTTGCGGCAGTTCTTGATGTCGATGTTCGCCACGGTCACGCCGGGGATGCGGCGGACCTGCTCCAGTCCGGCCTGGACGAGGTTGATGGGGAGCGGCGAGTAGCCGAGCCGGTCGACGGAGCGCTGGCCCTCGCAGAGGAAGTAGTAGGCGAAGGCGCCGAGCGCCTTGCCCTTCTGCGGGTTGAAGTTCGATTCCTGCGCCGTCGGGATGATCATGTAGCTGTAGCTGGAGAGCGGGTAGGTGCGCTGGTCGTCCCCCGCGTAGACGCCTTCCAGCTTCTGGGTGAGGTCGACGGGGTCGATCTGCGCCTTGCCGAGCGATACGGCGACGTTCTGGGCGGTGGGCTCGGTGTAGTAGCCCGACTTGTTGAGGATCTTGGCGACCGGGAAGCCCGTGGTGGAGACCGCGTAGGAGTACTCCACGTACGTGATCGTGCCGATGTTGCCCTCTTGGGCCACGTAGCCGGAGACCCCGTTGGAGCCGGACTGGCCGACGAACCCGCGGCCCGCGACGGTGGGGAAGTTGGAGGTCTGACCGCAGGGGGTGGAGCGGCCGGCCTTGCTGCAGTAGGCGTCCCACAGCGCCCCGTGCTGCGTGCTCATCCACTTCGTCAGCTGGGCCGTCGTGCCCGAGCCGTCGGAGCGGACGACGGGGACGATCTTGCGGGCGGGGAGGGAGGCGGCGAGGCCCGGGTTGTCGGCCTTGATCGCCGGGTCGTTCCACGTGGTGATCACGCCGGTGAAGATCTTGGCCACGTTCTCGCCGGAGAGGCGGAGGTTGGTGACCCGGCGGTTGCCGATCTTGAGGTTGTACATGAAGGCCGTACCGCCCGAGACGATCGGCATGTAGCCGAACTTCCTTGCGGGCGGCGGGTCGACGACCCCCGAGTCCTTGATCCCGTAGGGGATCTCGGAGACCGCGAAGTCGACGGTGCCGTTGCGGAACTGGTTGCGGCCGTCGGACGATCCCGTACCGCTGTAGTTGACCGTCATGCCGTACTGCTTGACGTTGGCCCGCCACTGGTCGAGGGCGTTCTGGCTCCAGGTGGAACCCGCGCCGGAGACCGGTACGTAGCTCTCGGCGGCGGCGGGCGCCACGCCGGGTAGGACGGCGGCCAGCGCCGCGAGGACCAGCGCGAGTCCGCGGACGAGCAGGCGTCCGCGCGGGGCGGGTGCGCGGTCGCCCGAAGGGGCACGCACGGGGTATGCCGGGGGTCGTCCGGGCATGGGGAACTCTCCTGATCGGTCACGGATCGTACGAATGGACGCGGCGCGGGCCGCGAGGAGCGGGGCGGGCTACGCCCGGGGCGGAGGCACCGTCTTCCACCCCTGTGGCTGCGGCCCCCCGGCTTCCTCTTCGGTCAGGGCGAGGTCCCGCTCGGCTGCCCGGGCCCGCATCCGCTCCAGGTCACGGGCCGACGCGAGAACCCGGCGGTGCTGGGCCCCGCGGCTGAGCTGACCCGGGGCCTTGCCGCCGATGAGACGGGCGATCACGAAGAGCAGCAGCACCAGCGCCATCAGCAGGGCGGCGCAGCCGAACCCCCGGGCGATCATGGATTTCTCCGGGGACTGCACCAGGCTGAAGACCGCGAGCGGAAGCGAGAGTTGCGGCCCCTCGAAGGGGTTGACGTTGAGTCCGTTGGCAATGCCGGAGGTGAGCAGCACCGGGGAGGTCTCCCCGACGCCGCGGGCGGTGCCCAGGATGACGGCGGTGGTCAGTCCGGAGCGGGACGTGGGCAGGACCACCGTCCACACGGTGCGCCACTGTCCGGCGCCCAGGGCGTAGGAGGCCTCCTTCAGCGAGCCCGGCACCAGCCGGATCACCACGTCGGAGGCCCTGATGACGATCGGCAGCATCATCACGGACAGCGCGAGGGCCGCGGCGAAGCCGGACTTGTCGAAGTGCAGGATCAGGATCCAGGTCGCGTAGACGAACAGGCCGGCCACGATCGAGGGCAGCGCGGTCATGGCTTCGACGATGGTGCGGACGAACCGCGCGTAGCGGCCCGGGACTTCGTTGAGGAACACCGCGCAGGCCAGTCCCAGCGGCACGGTCACGGCCAGCGCGATGCCGATCTGCTGCAGGGTGCCGACGATGGCGTGCAGCGCCCCGCCCTGGGTCAGCGGCTCCAGCGGACCGGTGGCCGCCATGTCCTCGGTGAAGAAGTTGAGGTGGGCCAGGGCGTCCCAGCCGCGCATGAGCACGTAGCCGACGACGAACACCAGGGCCCCCATCAGCAGGGCGGCGACGCTGTGTACGAGGGCCTGCGCGAGGCGGGCCCGCACGGTGGCGGAGGGTTCGTCGAGGGACACGAGGACGGCGTAGAGGGCCATGAAGGCCAGGTAGAGGACGACGGTGAAGCCGAGGGGGGCGTTGAAGGGCAGCAGCCGGCCGAAGAGCAGGGCGGTCACGGCGAGCGCGGAGACGGCCGCGCCCGCCATGGCCAGGACGTCGCGGAGGTGCAGGGTCGCGGTGTTGCGCCGGTGTTCGGGCGGGGTGCCGGCGCCGTCGTGCACCACGGGCGGACGGACGGTGGCGGCGCCGGGCGCCTCCGGGGTTCCCGGAGCACCCGGAGTTCCCGCAGCGTCGGCAGCACCCGGGCCGTGCGGCCTGTGCGTGAGGGCGGTCATGCGTCGGCCCCCGCTCCGGAGCGGCTGCGGGCCACGACCGAGGAGGCGATGAAGTTGACCACCAGGGTCATCAGGAAGAGGGTGAGGCCGGCCGCCATCAGGGCGGACATCCCCAGGGGGCTGGCCGAGCCGTAGCGCAGGGCGATCAGGGCGGACACGGAGATGGCGCCGTTCTCGAGGATGTGCGGCTGGATGACGAAGACCGGGGAGATGATCAGGAAGACGGCGATGGTCTCCCCCAGCGCGCGGCCGAGCCCGAGCATGGTGCCGCCGATGATCCCGCCCCGGCCGAAGGGCAGGACGACGGAGCGGATGACGCCCCACTGGGTGGCGCCGAGCGCGAAGGCACCCTCGCGTTCGCCGGGCGGCGCCTGGGCGAAGGCCTCGCGCATCACCGAGCAGGCGATCGGCGTGACCATCAGGGCGACGACCATCCCGGCGATGAAGGTGGAGGAGGTGTAGAAGGTGTTCGGGCTGAGCGGATCGCCCGGGTCGTCCCCGTTGACCGCGAAGGGCGGGAACCAGCCCAGGTAGGTGGTGAGCCAGCGGGACAGGCCGACCACGTGCGGCTGGAACAGGAACAGCCCCCACAGCCCGTAGACCACGCTGGGCACCGCGGCCATCAGGTCGACCAGGCTGATCAGGGTCTGCTTGATCCGGCGCGGCGCGTACTCGGTGATGTACAGGGCGGTGCCCATGGCCAGCGGGAGCGCGAAGAGGATCGCGACACCGCCGACGAGCAGGGTTCCGACCAGGACGGCCGCCACACCGAAGTTGTGGGAGTCGGGTTCCCAGGCGGAGGTGGTGAGGAAGGCCCAGCCGGCATCGTCCAGGGCGAGCATCGCCCGGCCGCCGAGGAAGACGCCGACCAGGGTCATGACGAGCAGGACGGCGGCGCCGGCGGTACGGGCCGAGCCGCGGAAGATCCGGTCGGCCGGATCGCCGCTCCTGGCGAGGGCGCGCGGGGTGACGTGCGCGTCCTCGGGGGCGGCCGGAGGGATCACCGTGGTCGTGGTCACCGCGGGCCTCCCCCGCGCAGGGCCAGCCCCTGGGCTTCCCCGGCACCGGGCAGCCGCAGACCGCGCAGCCGCCGGGTGTGGGTGACGCCGGAGGCCACCTGCGCCTCGACGGAGGCGGACAGGAACAGCTGGAGGCTGTGGCGGCATTCGCGCTGGCGGCGGAAGGTACGGACGGCCACGGCCACGCACTGCCCGTCGAGGACGAGCTGCCAGGTCCAGGCGCCGATGCCGGAGCCAGGGGCGGTGCCGGAACCAGGGCCTATGCCGGAACCAGGGCCGATGCCGGAACCAGGGCCCATGCCGGAGCTCGAGCCGGACGTGGCGCCGGCTCCGGAGCCGGACACGGCACCGCCGGCGGCACCGGAGCCGCCCGGGACCGCATCCCCCACCCCGCGGGAACCCGCACCGGCCACCGCGCCCGTGGACATCGCCACGATCGGGACGGCCTCGGCGATCCGTTCCCGGAGCCGTTCGACGGCCGCACCGCAGGCGCCCAGGGCGCGGTACACGGAAGGACTGCGGCCGAGTTCATGATTGTTGGAGCCGACCAGGCGCCAGGTCACGGCGTCGGGCCCGCCTCCACGGCTCCCGCCGCGTCCGCCGTCCCCCCACCCGCCGTGCGGTCCCCCCGCCGTCGGCGCAGGCGCCTGACGTCTTTCTACGTCCACCCAGGACACGAACAGAAAACGTGGCTGAGACATCGGACCGCCCCCCTTCCCACAAGCCGTGCGTGGCTGGAAAACGGCCACCCACCCATGGCCGCGGGCATGACAATCCACGGGGCGTAGGGCTCTGGGGCACACGGATCGGTGAAGCAGAAACGGAGAACACGTGAACGCGCAGCGGAGGCGCGTTTCGCCTGCGGCGACCGGAACTTGGCGGGAAGCGGGGCTACGGGAGGCCTCCGCCGGGACCCGCGACCCCGATTCCGACCCGGCGGCGGCCGGACCCCGCAACCGCCCGGCCGGAAGGACCAGCAGGGGCCGCCCCGCGCGGGGAGCGCCCCTCGGGCCCGGCGAACCGGCTCGGCTCACCGCGACCAATTGGCCGAAACGCCACCCGACGCGCAACGCCCCGACACCCACTCGGCGGGCCCTGCCAGCCGCCCGGCCCGTCACCGCGGCCGGCCTGACCGGCACCCGCCCGCCTGACCGGCAACACCCGGCCGGCCCTTCACCCCGGCGGACCCGTCACCCCGTCAGCCCCTCAGCCCCTCAGCCCCTCAGCCCCTCAGCTCCGACAACCCGCGGCTCCGTCAGCCGTGCATGCGGGCTCCCTTGAGCACCTTGTCCACGGAGTTGCGCGCCCCGTGGACGGCGATCCCGACCAGGTCGAGCTGCTCCCTGCCCACCGCCGCCACGGCCGCCCGGTTGGCCCGGTCGTGGCCCGTCCCGAACAGGTCCGAGGTGAACACCGCCGTCGACAGCCCGCGCCGCACCGCCCGCTCGTGCGCCGCCGTCACGGTCTCCTTCCCGCCCTCGAAGACCAGTACGGGCTGACGGAACATCGGCAGGTAGGGGGTCCCGTCGGCGTCCTCGTACGGCTCGCCGACCACCTCGGGGGAGGCCGTGCCGAGCCCGCTGACGAGGAACGCGGTGACGTTCAGCCGCTGCCACGTCTCCAGGTCGTCGCGCAGCAGCACCGCGATCTTGGTGTCGAACCGCACGGGCACGTCCCGCTCGCCCGCCGGTTCCATGGTCGCCCCGCTCTTCGTCTCGTCGCTCATGCCCCGAGACTGCCGGGCGTCCCCGCGCGCGGTCTTGTACGTTCTTTGCGTGCAGCCCAAGCAGGAGGTTTCGGCTTGGCGTCCGCGGGTCGCGGGTGTCGTCGAGGTCTTCCACGCCCGCTTCACCGCGCACGCGTACCCCATGCACGTCCACGACGCGTGGACCCTGCTGATCGTCGACGACGGCGCCGTCCGCTACGACCTCGACCGCCACCGGCGCGGCACCCCGGGCGACACCGTGAGCCTGCTCCCGCCGCAGGTACCGCACAACGGCTCCGCCGCGACCCCCGACGGGTTCCGCAAGCGCGTCGTCTACCTCGACACCACCGTGCTGGACGCGCGCTTCATCGGCGCCGCCGTGGACGGTCCCGACCTCGCCGACCCCGTACTGCGCCGCCGCGTCGGGCAGCTCCACCGGGTTCTGGCCGCCCCCGGCGACGAGTTCGAGGCGGAGAGCCGGCTGGCCCTGATCGGCGAACGGCTGCGGACCCTGCTCCGGCCGCGCCTCGATCTCCCGCACGCCCAGGCCCCGTCACCCGGCCCCGGACTCGCCCGGAACCTGCGCGAGCTCCTCGACGCGCGGGCGGCCGACGGCCTGTCCCTGGAAGAGGCGGCCGGTCTGCTCCAGGCCCATCCCGCCCACCTGGTGCGCGCGTTCAGCGCCGCCTTCGGCATCGCCCCGCACCAGTACCTCGTCTCGCGCCGGGTCTCCCTGGCCCGCCGCCTGCTCCTCGACGGCCGCCCGGCCGCCGAGGTGGCCGCCGAGGCGGGCTTCTACGACCAGTCGCACTTCACCCGGCACTTCAAGCGTGCCGTCGGCACCACCCCGGGGCGCTACGCCCGATCCTCCGGGCCCCGATCCTCCGGGCCCCGATCCTCCGCATCCCACTGACGGCGACCCTACGGACGAGTAGGGTGACGATCCATCAGGTCATGTGACCCGGACTCTTGACTCTGTACCCGGCAGTAGCGATTCTCGACCCAATGCTTGCGCGGGACATGACAAACAGGTGCCAGGGCGGCCACGCCTCGGGTGGACCGTGTCCTCGACCGCGCCCTCCGCCGACCGAGGACGTGAGTAGTGGCCCTGACCCGAGAACCACGAAGGCAACAACCGGGGCCCCGCCCCCATCGCCGGCGCAAGCCGCTCGCGATCCTGACCCTGCTCCTCGGCCTGATCGCCATGGCCCTGGGCCCCGTACCGGGAGCGGCGGCCGACAACGGCTGGTGGAACCCCACCGCACGGCCCGCGCCCGACTCCCAGATCAACGTGACCGGCGAGCCCTTCAAGGGCACCGACGCCCAGGGCAACGTCCGCGGCTTCGTCGACGCGCACGACCACATCATGTCCAACGAGGGCTTCGGCGGCCGCCTGATCTGCGGAAAGCCCTTCTCCGACGCCGGCATCGCCGACGCGCTCAAGGACTGTCCCGAGCACTACCCGGACGGCAGCCTCGCGATCTTCGACTTCATCACCAAGGGCGGCGACGGCAAGCACGACCCCGACGGCTGGCCCACCTTCAAGGACTGGCCCGCCCACGACTCGCTGACCCACCAGCAGAACTACTACGCCTGGATCGAGCGCGCCTGGCGCGGCGGCCAGCGCGTCCTCGTCAACGACCTCGTCACCAACGGGGTGATCTGCTCGGTCTACTTCTTCAAGGACCGCGGCTGCGACGAGATGACCGCCATCCGCCTGGAGGCGAAGAAGACCTACGACATGCAGGCGTACGTCGACAAGATGTACGGCGGCGCCGGCAAGGGCTGGTTCCGCATCGTCACCGACTCCGCGCAGGCCCGCGAGGTGATCAAGCAGGGCAAGCTGGCCGTGGTCCTCGGCGTCGAGACCTCCGAGCCCTTCGGCTGCAAGCAGATCCTGGACATCGCCCAGTGCAGCAGGCAGGACATCGACCGCGGCCTCGACGAGCTGTACAACCTCGGCGTGCGCAGCATGTTCCTGTGCCACAAGTTCGACAACGCCCTGTGCGGGGTCCGCTTCGACGAGGGCGCGCTGGGAACGGCCATCAACGTCGGGCAGTTCCTCTCGACCGGCACCTTCTGGAAGACGGAAGCGTGCAAGGGGCCGCAGCACGACAACCCCATCGGCCTGGCCCCGGCGGCATCCGCCGAGAAGCAGCTGCCGGCGGGCGTGAGCGTGCCCTCGTACGCCTCGGGCGCCCAGTGCAACACCCGCGGCCTCACCGACCTCGGTGACTACGCGGTGCGCGGCATGATGAAACGCAAGATGATGCTCGAACTCGACCACATGAGCGTGAAGGCGGCCGGCCAGGCCTTCGACATCCTCGAAACCGAGTCGTACCCGGGCGTGATCTCCTCGCACAGCTGGATGGACCTGGGCTGGACCGAGCGGCTCTACAAGCTCGGCGGTTTCGCCGCCGCGTACATGGGCGGCTCCGAGGGCTTCAGCGCCGAGGCCAAGCGGACCGACGCGCTGCGCGAGAAGTACAACGTCGGCTACGGCTACGGCACCGACATGAACGGCGTCGGCGGCTGGCCCGGCCCGCGCGGGGCGAACACGCCGAACCCGGTCACGTACCCCTTCCGCAGCACCGACGGCGGCTCCGTCATCGACAAGGTGACCACAGGCCAGCGCACGTGGGACCTCAACACCGACGGCGCCTCGCACTACGGCCTGGTGCCCGACTGGATCGAGGACATCCGGCTCACCGGCGGACAGGGCGTCGTGGACGACCTGTTCAAGGGCGCCGAGTCCTACCTGCGCACCTGGGGCAACTCCGAGCAGCACAAGGCCGGCGTGAACCTCGCGTCGGGCGCGGCCGCCTCGGCGAGCTCCGCCGAGTGGAACCCGTTCACCAGCTACGCGCCCGGCAGGGCCGTGGACGGCGACCGGGGCAGCCGCTGGGCGAGCGACTGGAACGACGACCAGTGGGTGCAGATCGACCTGGGCTCCCCGTCCCTGGTCAAGCGGGTCACGCTCGAATGGGAGCGCGCGTACGGGAGGTCGTACCGCATCGAGCTCTCCCCGGACGGCACGAACTGGCAGACGGCCTGGTCCACGGCGAGCGGTGACGGCGGCCTGGACACGGCCCAGTTCTCGGGGGTCCCGGCCCGGTACGTACGCGTCCACGGAGCGGGACGCGGTACCCAGTGGGGTTACTCCCTGTACGAAGTCGGCGTATACAGCAGCTGACGGCGCCCTGCGGGGTGTCCGGGGCCGGTGCGCCCGCGGACACCCCGCTCGGGGCGCACCGGAGCGAAGGGGAACCCGTACATGGCACGGATGCCGTTGACCGACCGGCGCAGGCAGCTGACGGAGGCGGCGATCCGCGCGATGACCCGCGACGGGGTGTCCAGGACCACGACCCGGTCCATCGCGGCCGAGGCGGGCGTCTCCCTGAGCGTCTTCCACTACTGCTTCGACTCCAAGCAGGCGCTCCTGGAGTCGGTCATCGAGACCATCACCGCGCACTACGTCACCCTCGTGAAGGCCGCGATCGTGCCGAGGCCGACGCTCCACGAGACCATCCGGGCCGGCTTCCAGGCGTACTGGGACCACGTGGTGGCCAGTCCCGGCGCGCACATGCTCACCTACGAGCTCACCCAGTACGCGCTGCGCCAGCCGGAGTTCGGGCACCTGGCGCGCAAGCAGTACGAGTCGTACTGCGATACGTACACCGAGCTGCTCGAAGAGCTCCGGCGGATCACGCCGTTCGAGCTGAGCGTGCCGGTGGCCGTGCTGGCCCGCTATCTGGCGGCCATGACGGACGGCGTGACCCTGAACTTCCTGGTCCTCGGCGACGAGAAGGCCGCAGCCGAGATCCTGGACATGGTCACCGATCACGTGGCCGGACTCGTGGTCCGGTCGAACTGACTGACCCTCAGGCAGCCACCCGGAAGCCGATGTTGGACGTGGAGCTATCGGGGGTGTTGGAGCTGCGGGCCGCGACCCGGTAGCGGTTGCAGTACGAGTCGTGGCAGAGGAAGGAACCGCCGCGCATGGCGCGGGAGGGGTGGCCCGGGGCGAACGGGTCGGAGCACCACTCCCAGACGTTGCCCACCGTGTTGTACAGGCCGTGGCCGTTGGGGCGGTAGGACTTCACGGGGACGGTGCCGATGTGGGGGCCGGTGTGCACGGTGGGGAAGTCGCCCTGCCAGATCTTCATCATCGTCCGTCCGCCCGGGGCGAGTTCGTCGCCCCAGGGGTAGCGGCGCTGCTCCAGGCCGCCGCGGGCCGCGTACTCCCACTCGGCCTCGGTGGGCAGTCTGGTCCCGGACCAGGCGCAGTAGGCCGTCGCGTCGTTCCACGAGACGTGCACGACGGGGTGGTTCTGCCGGGAGGCGATGGAGGAGCCGGGCCCCTCGGGCCGCTTCCAGCTCGCCCCGGACACCGCCCGCCACCACGGGACCCCTTCCACGGCCGGTGCGGTGTCGGCGAGTTCCGCCGCGAGCAGGCCGGCGAAAACGAAGGAGAAACCGAAGTCCTCGGCTTCCGTGACGTGTCCGGTGGCCTTGACGAAGGTGGCGTACTGGGCGTTCGTCACCGTGGTCGGTGCGATCCGGAAGGGGGCCACCGCCGCCTCCCTGACGGGCCCCTCCCCGTCGGCCGGGAACCCGTCCGCGTCGTCGGTGCCCATGAGGAAGCGCCCGCCGGGCAGGTCGAGCAGACCGCGGACGGCCCGGGGCGCGGCGACGACCGGCGCGGCGAGCAGGGTCAGGGCCCCGGCCGGGGAGTCGTGGCCCGGGGTGCAGCAGGAGGAGGACATGCGGGGCTCCGGTGGACGTACGTGCGGATGGGTGCGGTCCGGCCGGGCGCACGGGGGCGCGCCCGGCCGGAGGTGGGGGCTAGCCGACCCGGTCGGCGGCGAGCTGAGCGGCCAGGGCGGGGATGCCCAGGTTCCGTTCCTGCGTCGGGGTGGCCTGGTACAGCTTGTTGACCAGCTGGTGCGGGTCGGCGGCGAGGTCGTAGTACTCCCGGAAGGTGACCTCTCCGGTGCCCGACACGGTGCCGTTGGCATCGGTGTGCAGCTTGTAGTACTCCACGTACTGTTTGTCCTTGGCCACGTAGGAGGACCAGGTGCGGTGGTCGGGGGCGGTGCCCTGCTTCCACCATTCGACGAGCAAGTGGTCGCGGCTGTACGAGCTCAGCAGCGACCGGCCGTCCTGCGGAGTGTTCGGGGTGATTCCGGCGGCGTCGAGGATGGTGGGCGCGATGTCGATGTTGGCGACGATGCGGTTGTCCACCGTGCCGGCGCCGAGGCCTCCGGCGGGCCAGGAGAGGTAGAACGGCACCTCGTGGGCGGGGCTGTAGGGCACCGACTTGGCGGTCCAGCCGTGGTCGGCCCAGCCGAAGCCGTTGTCACCGATGTAGATCACGAGGGTGTTGTCGAGCTGGCCGGTGGCCGCCAGCTTGTCCTTGAAGGCCTGGACGGCGTCGTCGACCGAGAGGAGCACCCGCAGCTGCTCCGCGCGGATGCGCTTGCCGTCCTCCAGGGTGCCGGTGGCGTCCTGGATGTAGGGCGGCTTGTCGCTGCGGTCGGCCTCGGTGACGGAGGGGCGGCCGTTCCACTCGGGCACGGGGGTGCCCGCGTACTTGGCCTCGGGCGTGCGGGGTCCGTGCGAGGCGTACGGGGTGACGTAGGCGAACCAGGGTCGGGTGTCGGTGGCCGCCTTGTCCAGGAATCCCAGCGTGCGGTTCTTGATGATGTTCGTGGTGTAGCCGTTGATCGTCTGGACCGACCCGTTGACGTTCCACTTGGCGTCGACATACCCGGGCTGGAGCAGTGCGAAATCCTCGAAATGCGGGGGCGCGTCGGCAATGTTCCACGCATTGAGGTATTTGCCGAAGAGGCCCGTGCGATATCCGGCCTGCTTCAGATAGCGCTGGACGGTGGTGTTCTGGTCCAGGGACGCCGACGCGGCGTTGTTGCGGACCCCGTGGTTGTGGGCGTAGCGGCCGGAGAACACCGAGGAGCGGGAGGGCGAGCACAGCGGGGTGGTGACGTGGCCGTGGTTGAACTTCACACCCTCCCCGGCCAGCCAGCCGATGGTCTTCTGAAGGGCCCAGTCGGTCTGTTTGGGCTGGTCATCGGTGACGATCAGGAGGATGTTCGGACGGCCGGCGGCCGCCGCCGCGGGAGCCGCGGCCGCCTGGCCGATCGCCGGCACGGTGGCGGCGGCCGCAGCCGCGGCGGTGCCGGCGAGGAATCCTCGGCGGCTGACCTGCGTACGGACTCTCTTACTCATGGGTATTTCCTCCTGGTCTCCGAAGGGGGCCCCCTCTACCTCGCGAAAATGGTGTGGCGGCCACTGCCATGCGGAGAGCGTAAAGGGATCCGAATACCCGTTCCATGTACGGAGTATGAAATGAGGTCAGCCTCTGTGAACCGGCGTCAGTCGAGGGTCGGATGGGCTTCCGGATGCTCGTCCCACCAGGCCCGGTGGAAGGGGTTGTTGTCCACGTTGGCCAGGTACGCGTAGACGGCCGACCGGTAGAAGAGCTCCGCCTGGCGGGCCGAGACCGTCGAGCGGTTCCAGGCGAGCCGGATGCGTCCGGTGACCGGCGCCCCGATCAGCGGGCGCATCACCGTGCCCGCCACGGCGGGTGCGGTGGGCTGGCTGAGGGAGATGGCGCGACCGGCGGAGATCAGGTCGTACTGCATCATGCGGTCGGTGATCCGGTAGCGCAGCGCGGGGACGAAGCCGGCTTTGGCGCAGGCCTCGACCAGCGCCTCGGGTCCGCCGTCGTCGTCCTCCACCAGGGTCATCCACTGCTCGTCGGCGAGGTCGGCGAGGTCGAGGGCCTCCAGCCGGGCCAGCGGGTGCCGCGCCGACATCCGGATGCAGAAGGGCTCCTTGGGGACCAGGGTGCGGGCCGTCACCCCCGCGGGCAGCGGCACCTCGTGGTCGTTGACCTCGCCGTAGACGATGACGTCGTAGCGGCCCGCGCCGAGCATCCGCACCAGGGCGGTCACCGAGTCCTCGATGTCCACGGTGATCTCCCGGCCCGGCAGGACCAGGTCCTGCCGGGCGATCAGCCCGTCGATCAGCACCAGCAGGATGCAGCCCAGGCGCAGCGGGGCGTCGGCCGTCCGGGCCCGCGCCTCCGAGCCGAGGGCGTCCATTTCGCTGAGCACCCGGCGGGCCTTGGCCAGGACGAACTGGCCGAGCGGGGTGGGTTCGACGCCGAGCCGGCCGCGGACGAAGAGTTCGCCGCCGGTGACCCGCTCGATCCGGCGCAGCTGGGCGGAGAGCGCCGGCTGGGAGACCCCGAGGATCCGCGCCGCGCCCCCCAGGCTTCCGGTCTCCGCTATCTGGCAGACGGCTTGCAGATGTCTCAACTCCAGCTGCATTCGGGCAGCTTACGCAGCGCCATCCGCCGCCGCCATAACGCCGGTCTTATGCCCGCAGGGATGTCCCGATCTGGTCATGGACACGCCCATACTCGGCCGCGAACAGCCAGACCGAACAGCCGGACCGCCTTCCCCGCCCCTCCCCGTCCCATCCCCCCACCACGATCGGAGTGGACTCTTGCAGCCCACCAGATGGATGGCCGCCCTCACGGCCATGGTGCTGACCACGGGCCTCGCCGGCACGCTGGCCACCACCGCCACCGCCTCGCAGAACGCGGATCCCCTCCCGCCCACCGCTGCCGAACGGGCGGTCGCCGCGGCCGACGCGGCCGTGCGCAGCGGGCTCGACAGCCTGGTCAACTCCCCCCAGCAGCAGTACGACCGCCGTCTGGTCACCCCCTGGGTGAAGGACCTCTACTCCGTCGCGTACGAGCGCAGCTACCGCGGCCTGCCGGTCGTCGGCGGCGACGCGGTCGTCCTCGCCGACGGCCAGGGCCGGGTGCACGCCCTGCAGTCGGCCTCCGCGACCGTGATCGACGTGTCGACCACCGCGTCGTTCTCGGCCAAGGCCGCCGAGGCGCTCTCGCGCGGCCGGCAGGTCAAGACCGACAAGGTGGAGAGCAGCCGGCTGGTCGTCAAGATCAAGGACGACAAGCCGGTGCTGGCCTGGGAGACCGTCCTGATCGGGCGGACCGCCAAGGCGCCCAGCAAGCTCCACGTGTTCGTGGACGCCCGCACCGGAAAGTTCGTCGACAGCTTCGACGAGGTGGTGGCGGGCAGCGGCAACAGCAAGTGGAACGGCCCGAACCCGCTGACCATCGACACCACGGCCTCCGGGAGCACGTACTCCCTGCGCGACCCGAACCGGACCGGACTGAGCTGCGCCGACTACAGCAGCGGCACGGTCTTCTCGAAGTCCACCGACTCCTGGGGCACCGGCAACCCGACCTCCAAGGAGACCGGTTGCGTGGACCTGATGTTCGCGGCGCAGAAGCAGTGGGACATGCTGAGCCAGTGGCTCGGCCGCAACGGCGTCAACGGCAGCGGCCGCAGCTTCCCGGCCAAGGTCGGGCTGAACGACGTGAACGCGTACTGGGACGGCAGCACGGTCACCATCGGGCACAACAACGCCAACGAGTGGATCGCCGGCGTGGACGTGGTGGCCCACGAGTACGGGCACGCCATCGACTCCAACACCCCGGGCGGCACCAGCGGCCAGGAGTCCGGGCTCGGCGAGGCCACCGGAGACATCTTCGGCGCGCTGACCGAGGCTTTCATCAACCAGCCCTCCCCGTACGACACTCCGGACTACCTCGTCGGCGAGACGATCAACCTCGTGGGCAACGGTCCGATCCGCAACATGTACAACCCGGCGGCCGTCAACAACGACCCGGCCTGCTACAGCTCCGCGATACCGGGCACCGAGGTGCACGCCGCCGCCGGCCCGCTGAACCACTGGTTCTACCTGCTCGCCGAGGGCACCAGCCCGGGCGGCGGCAAGCCGAACAGCAGCACCTGCAACCAGTCCACGCTGACCGGCGTGGGCATCCAGAACGCCGGCAAGATCTTCTACGGCGGCATGCTGCTGAAGACCTCCAGCATGTCCTACAAGAAGTACCGCACGGCGACGCTCAGTTCCGCCAAGTCGCTGGACACCACCTGCGGGCTGTTCACCAAGACCAAGGCCGCCTGGGACGCGATCAGCGTGCCGGCGCAGACCGCGGACCCGACCTGCACCCCGAGCGGCCAGAACAGCGACTTCACGCTGGCGCTGAACCCGTCCTCGGGCACCGTCCAGCAGGGCGCCTCGGCCACCACCGCGGTCGCCACCGCCATCTCCACGGGCACGGCCCAGCAGGTCACCCTCACCGCGTCCGGCCTGCCGGCCGGGGTCACCGCCTCCTTCAGCCCGGCCACCGTGCAGTCCGGCCAGTCCTCGACGCTGACGCTGACCGCCTCCTCCAGCGCGGCCCCCGGATCCTCGACCGTCGTGGTCAAGGGCCAGGGCACCAGCCTCTCCCACACCGTGGACTACGCGCTCACCGTCGGCGGCACCACGCCGAACCCCGGCGCGCCGAACATCGACGTGGCCGCCGTCCGGGCGCACCTGACCCAGTTCAACACGATCGCCTCCCAGAACGGCGGCAACCGCCGCGCGGGCAGCGCCGGTTACACGGCGTCGGTGGCGTACATCAAGGGCAAGCTGCAGGCCGCCGGCTACACGGTGACCGAGCAGAACTGCAGCTCGTGCACCTACCCGTCGAACAACCTGATCGCCGACTGGCCCGGCGGCCCCGCCGACCAGACGATCATGTTCGGCGCGCACCTCGACAGCGTCTCGGCCGGTCCGGGCATCAACGACAACGGCTCGGGCTCCGCGACCCTGCTGGAGAACGCGCTCGTCCTCGCCCAGAAGAACCCCACCATGACCAAGCACGTGCGCTTCGCCTGGTGGACCGACGAGGAGCAGGGCCTCAACGGCTCGAGGTTCTACGTCAACCAGCTCACCAGCACCCAGAAGTCCGCCATCAAGGCCTACTACAACTTCGACATGGTCGGCTCGACCAACGGCGGCTACTTCATCAACAACGTCAACTCCACGGCGGCCGCCCCGCTCAAGGCCTACTGGACCTCCCTGAACCTCGCCCCCGAGGAGAACACCGAGGGCCAGGGCCGCAGTGACGACTACTCCTTCCAGCAGGGCGGCATCCCCACCTCCGGCTACGCCGCCGGTGCCAGCGCCCGCAAGACCTCGGCGCAGGCCACGAAGTGGGGCGGCACCGCGAACGCGGCGTACGACCCCTGCTACCACGCCTCCTGCGACACCACGAACAACATCAGCGCCACGGTCCTAGACCGCAGTGCCGACGGCGTGGCCTACACGGTCTGGAACCAGGCCGTCGGCGGCACCACCCCCGGCCCGGACTTCTCGATCAGCGCCTCCCCGGCCACCGGCAGCGCCGCCCAGGGTGCCACCGCCACCTCCACGATCAACACCGCCACCACCAGCGGCGCCGCCCAGAGCGTCGCCCTGACGGTGACCGGAGCCCCGGCCGGCACCACGGCCTCGCTGAGCCCGGCCTCGGTCCAGTCGGGCAGCTCCTCCACGCTCACCGTCCAGGTCGGCGCGAGCACAGCGCCCGGCACCTACACCCTGACCGTCACCGGCACGGGCTCGGTCAGCCACACCACCACCTACACCCTGACCGTCACGGGCACCGGCCCCTCCTGCACCCCGCGCCAGCTCGTCGCCAACGGCGGGTTCGAGAGCGGCACCACCCCGTGGACCACCACCACGAACGTCATCACCAACCAGGCGGGGCAGACCCCGCACGGCGGCACCTACAAGGCCTGGCTCAACGGCTACGGCACGCCCCGCACGGACAGCGCCTCGCAGTCCGTGACCATCCCGACCGGCTGCTCCTCGTACCAGCTCGGTTTCTACCTGCACATCGACACCGCCGAGACCGAGAACACGGTCTACGACACCTTCACGGTCTCGGTGGGCGGCCAGACGCTGGCGACCCTGTCCAACGTGAACGCGGCCGCGGGCTACCAGCTCAAGACGTACAACGTCTCCCAGTTCGCGGGCCAGACGGTCACGCTGAAGTTCCAGGGCGTGGAGGACGCCTCCCTGCAGACCTCCTTCGTCGTGGACGACGTCACGCTCCAGGTGAGCTGACGCCCCCGGCACCCTGAACACCACACGGGCGGCACCCGCCCCGGCCACACGGCCGGAGCGGGTGCCGCCCGGCCGTGCGCGGTGTATGCAGGAGGCATGGCCCCCTCAGCGCCGCCCCCACGCACCAGCCGGTTCCGGGAATCGCGCGCGGTGCTGCTCGCGGTGCCGTTCCTGCTGATCGCCATCGTCACGGTGGTGGACGTCCTGGCCCCGCCGGAGGTCCACCTGGGCCCCTTCCTGGTGGCCGCCCCCGCCCTCACCGCTTCCTTCGCCGGGCCGCGCACGACCGGGTTCGTGGGCGCCGTCGCGGTCCTCGCGCAGGTGGGCGTGGCCATCGCGCGGACTTCCCTGACGGACCTCAACCACACCTTCCAGATCATCGCCCTCATCCTGATCTCGGCCTTCGTCACCTTCTTCGCACACTTGCGCGAAGTGCACGAGCGGCAGCTCACCCGGCTGCGTTCCGTGGCGGTCGCGGCCCAGCAGGTGGTCCTACGACCGCTGCGCGACCGGATGGGCCCGCTGCGGATCGCCTCCGTGTACCTGTCGGCGGAGGCCGAGGCCCAGATCGGGGGCGACCTGTACGCGGCCGCCCGTACCGCCGACAGCACCCGGCTGATCATCGGTGACGTCCGCGGCAAGGGGCTGGAGGCGGTCGGAGAGGCCTCGGTCGTCCTCGGAGCCTTCCGGGCCGCGGCCCACCTGGAGGCCGACCTGCCGGGCCTGGTGGGCTATCTGGAGGCAGCGGTGGCCGCCGACCCGGACCGGGGCGCGGAAGGCCCCGCGGGCCCCGGACGGCCGGACGAGGGGTTCACCACGGCGGCGGTGCTCGACATTCCGGACGGGGAGCCGTCGCTGCGGGTGGTCAGCTGCGGGCACCCTCCGCCACTGCTGCTGCGCGGGGGCCGCGTCGTCCCCCTTCAGGTGGACCGTCCGGCGCCGCCGCTGGGTCTGTCCGAGTTCGCGGACACCGGTTTCACCCCGCAGTCCTTCCCCTTCGAGCCGGGGGACGTGGTCCTGCTGTACACGGACGGCGTCATCGAGGCCCGTGACGCGTCGGGAGCCTTCTACCCGCTGCCCGAGCGGGCCGCGGACTGGCCCGGCGACGGCCCGGAAGCCCTCCTGCGCCACCTCTGCGCGGACCTCCTCGCCCATACCCCGGACGGCCTCCTGGGCGACGACGCGGCGATGGTGGCCATCGAGCGCGTCGGCCCCCTGCCCTGAGCGGGGACCCGTCCGGTGGACGGGCCCCCGCGATGACCCGGCCCGGTGGTTCGGGGCCGGGGCCGGGGCTCAGCCTCCGTCGCGGACCGAGACGATGCCGTTGAAGACGCCCACGTAGGCCGTCCCGTCGGGGCCCAGGGTGATCGGGGCCCAGTTGTTGTCGTACAGCGGGCCGGTGCCGGTCAGCTGACGCCAGCGGCGCTCACCGGTGCGGAAGTCGACGGCCGTGAGGTACCAGGCGTCGATCCCCCAGAAGTTCGGCTCCTTCTCGTAGAAGTAGAGCAGCCCGTTCGCGGTGGAGAGCTTGGGGACCACGGAGGGCGAGCGGATCGCGCTCTGCCAGACCGTGTCGCAGCCGCTGCCGTCGGCGCGGACGTCGATGCGGCTGACGCCGCCGACGACCGACTTGCCGAGGACCAGCGAGGTGACGTTCTCGTAGCCGTAGTTGTTCTCGACGACGATGCTGTTGCCCCAGGTGATCAGGGAGTTGTCGGTGGTCGAGGCGCCCGATCCGAAGACCGGGACCTTGCACACCAGGCGCTGCCCCTCGGGCACGTCCAGGCCCCGCTTGAAGACCAGCACGTTCATCCGGTCGTCGGCGTTGTCGGTGATCGCGACGTAGCCGTTGCCGAAGAGGTCCGGGGTGGTGCCCGAACCCTGGTTGACCGAGCCGGGCTTGGTTCCCGTACCCCGGTCGTAGGTCTGGCGCCACTGCGTGACGGGGGTGCCGTCGGCGGAACCGGTGAAGCTGTAGAGCGCATGGTCGGTGACGATGGAGACCCCGTCCTCGCCGACCGAGAAGGAGTTCTGGATCTCCTCCCCCGCCAGCCGGATCGAGCGGATCACCGAGGTCGCCGGGTCCACGGTGCCGACGCGGCCCTGGCGGGTGACCCACCAGATGCGGCCGTTCCAGTCGGGCATCACCGAGGTGACCGGGTCACAGGTGCCGGTGGGCCACAGGTTGGTCCAGTCGACGCAGTCGTGCGGGACCTGGCCGGTGAGGTCCCAGTCGTTGTCGACCTTGAACTGCCAGGATCCGTCCGGCTG
The DNA here is from genome assembly GCF_042730015.1 of Streptomyces sp. NPDC059957. NCBI lineage: Bacteria > Bacillati > Actinomycetota > Actinomycetes > Kitasatosporales > Streptomycetaceae > Streptomyces > Streptomyces sp. NPDC059957. The sequence continues at coordinate 29,460 of NZ_JBHWMB010000017.1, forward strand.
CTGTACGTGCGAGAGCCTCAGGATGTGCTGGCGGGAGTCGGCCAGCACCGCCCGGTCCTGGTTGTCCAGGTAGAAGTAGGCGCCGCCCGAGGTGTCCTTGAAGATCTTCGAGAAGTCGAGCGAGGTGATCGCCTGGACCGTCGAGGAACGCTGCGGGAGCTGGTACTCCGCGAGCGTGGCGAGCGTACGGGGCTCCAGCAGTTTGACCTTGAAGCCGCCGAAGGTGCCGCACACCGTGACCAGCCGGCCGCCCGAGTCGAAGGTGGCGGTGGCGCATTCGCCGCCGAGGGCGGCGATCTTCTCGCTGGTCACCTTCGGGTTCTTGCCGAGCGGTCCCGACCAGGGCGAGGTGGCGCTGCCCGCCGCGTCGGAGTGCATGCCGCTGCGGCCGTTGGGCGCGAGGAAGGGGTGCTGCGGCGGGGCTTCTCCGGGCAGCGGCGCGGCCGTGGCCGGGGCGCCCTCGTAATGGCTGACCAGGCGGTGGCCGGGGGCCAGGGGTATCTCGTCGGCGGTGGCCGGCGAGGCCCCGTACAACACCGCGCATGCGGCGAGAGCCGGCGCCACGGCGCAGTTCAGCGCTCTTCGGAACATCCGGACTTCCTTTCGTCCTCGGACTTATTGACATTGCGTATGACATCGCGCCGCGGCCAGACGCTAGATCGCACTGCCTGAGGAGTCCATGGAAGAGCCGGATGATTCACGAAGGCGCAACAGTTGATCAACGTCAGGGGGTGAGACCGCCGACCACGTTCGCCGTGGCCGAGACCCCGTTGTGGATGGTCTGCGCGAGACTGCTGCTCGCGAGATAGAAGCCGAGCAGGACGCAGACGAGCGCGTGGGACAGCTTGAGGCCGCCGCCGCGCATGAAGATCCATGCGAGGACGAGGAGCAGGACGAGGACGGAGAGGGAGATCACCATCGGAACACCTCCTTACGCGGCGCCATGGTGGCGCAGCGGGAGGGCCCTTCGGGCGAAACTCGTGTCCGCCAAACGGGTGTTGACGGTCCGTGACCGGCGGTCAGTCCTTGACGATCTCGTCCCAGTGCGCCGTTCGCCCGCACCAGCGGTCCAGCAGTACGGGGTCGTGCCCGACCGCCAGCAGGCCCGCGCCGGACTCCGAGCGGTACTCCTCGACCACGCCGACCAGCGCGGCGGTGGTGGACGCGTCGAGCATGGCGGTCATCTCGTCGCACACCAGCCAGCGCGGCCGGAGCACCAAGGCCCTTGCCACACAGGCCCGTTGCAGCTGGCCGTCGCTGACCTCGTGGGGCCGCCGGTCGAGCAGGTCCGCGCCCAGGCCGACCCGGTCGGCCAACTCGCGTACGGTGCTGTCGATTTCGCTACGCCGGCCAGTGGCCCGGAGCGGTTCGGCGACGAGCTCGCGCAGCCTGAGCCTGGGGTCCGCCGCCAGCCGGGGCTGCTGGAACACCATGCCGACGGAGGTGCGCAGGGCGCGCGGCGCCCGGTGCCGGAAGCCGGTCACCGCCGAGCCGTCGAGGGCCACGGTCCCCCGGTCGGGCCGGTGCAGCAGTGCGGCGACCCTGGCCAGGGTGGACTTGCCGCAGCCGCTGGGGCCGAGCAGCCCGAGGGATTCGCCGGGGGCGAGGCTCAGGTGGGCGCCGCGTACGACGGGAGCCCGGTGGTCGTAGCCGGCGGTGATGCCGGTGAGCTCAAGCATGGTGGCAGGCCACCCCTTCGGTGAGCGGGGGCCGCTCGGCCCGGCAGCGGGTGTCGGCGCGGAGGCAGCGGGCGGCGAAGGCGCAGCCGGGCGGGAGCGCGCCGAGCTCGGGCGGGGCGCCCGGGATGGGGGTGAAGGCCCGCTCGGGGAGGGCGTCGAGGAGTCCGCGCGCGTAGGGGTGGCGGGGGCCCGGAGCGCCGAAGAAGGCTCCGGCGCGGGCGGTTTCCACGATGCGGCCCGCGTACATGACGGCCACGGTGTCGGCGATGCGGTGGGCCGCCGCGAGGTCGTGCGTGATCATCAGCAGGGCCCGGCCGGCGTCCCGGGTGTGGGCCCGCAGTTCGTCGACGGTGCGGTGGACGAGGTCCCGGTCGAGGCCGGTGGTCGGTTCGTCGGCGAGCAGCAGGGGCGCGTCGCCGATCAGCGCGAGCGCGGTGGCGGCGCGCTGGGCGAGCCCGCCGGAGAGCTCGTGGGGATGGCGGTCGAGGTGGGTGGCGGGGAAGGCCGCCCGGTGGGCCGCGGCTTCGGCGGCCTCCCGCAGCTCCGCCTTGGCGGCTCCGGTCAGTTCGCGGACCGTCTCCTCCAGGTGGGATCGGATGGTGCGGACCGGGGTGAGGTGCGCGGCCGGGCTCTGCGGCACCAGTGCGACGCGGCGGCCCCGGACGGACCGGGCGAGGGTGCGCTCGTCGAGGGCGAGCAGGTCGGTCCCGTCGGCGAGCCGGGCCGAGCCGGCGGTCGCGGCGTTGCCGGGGAGCAGTCCGAGGAGGGCGGAGGCGAGCACGGACTTGCCGCAGCCGCTCTCCCCGACGAGCGCGAGGCACTCACCGGGGGCCAGGGCGAGGGTGGCGTCGGTGACGGCCTCGACGTACCGGCCGCCGCGCATCCGGAACCGCACGGAGAGCCGGTCCAGTTCGAGGACCGGCCGGGCGGATCCCTGCCCCGGGTGCCGCACGGCACCAGCCGGCTCCGGCTTCGGCTCCGGCTTCGGCTCCGGCTTCGGCTCCGGCGGCGAAGGGGTGTAGGTCCTCACAGGGTCAGCTCCGATCGGCGGCGGGGGTTGAGGCGCTCGCGCCAGGCCCCCGCGAGGCCGGCGATCGCCAGGGTCGGGACGATCAGGAGGAGCCCCGGGAAGAGCGTGGGCCACCAGTCACCGGCGAGCAGCGAGCCGCGGGCCGTCTGGACGAGGTTGCCCAGGCTCGCCTGGTGCGCCGGCAGGCCGAGGCCCAGGAAGGACAGGGCCGACTCGTGCCACATGGCGTGCGGGATCATCAGCACGGCGGCGAGCCCCGCCTGCGGCAGCACGCCGGGCACGAGGTGGCGTACGGCCACCCGCCACCGCGAGGCGCCGCCCGAAACGGCGGCGTCCACGTAGGGCCGGGAGCGGAGCGAGAGGACTTCCGCGCGGACGATGCGGGCCGTGGACAGCCAGTGGGTCAGGGCCACGGAGACGATCACCGGCCACACCCCCGGCCGGAACATCGCCACGATGAAGATGCCGAGCAGCAGGTGCGGGATCGAGGACAGCGCGTCCACCACCCGCATGACGCACCGGTCCGGCCATCCGCCGAGCGCCCCGGCGAGCGCGCCGACGGCCGTGCCGAGGACGGTGGCGACCAGCGCGGCCACCAGCCCGACCAGAAGGGAGACGCGCAGCCCGTACACGCAGCGCAGCAGCAGGTCGCGGCCCACGTCGTCGGTGCCGAAGGGGTGGGACCAGGAGGGCGGCAGGAGCTTTGCCGACAAGTCGACTGCCTGCTGGTCCAGTTGGACCAGCGGCGGCACGAGCAGCACCGCCAGCGCGATGAGGACGACGATCACCGCCGAGGTCCGCACCCGCAGGGTCCGGGTGGAGCTCCGGTCGCGGCCGTGGGAGCGCCAGAGCCGCGTTCCGACCGTGTCGGCCGTATCAGCGGTCTTCATGTCAGCCGTCGTCGTGTCAGCCATCGAAGCCCACCCTCGGGTCCGCCAGCCCGTAGAGCAGGTCGGACAGCAGGTTCCCGGCGAGCACGGCGGCCGTGGCCAGGACCGTCAGCGCGGCCAGCAGCGGGAAGTCCACCGAGGTCGCGGCCTGGACGGTGGCGGCGGCGATGCCGGGCCAGCTGAAGACGGTCTCCACCAGCAGCGCGCCGGTGATCAGCTCCGGTACCCGCGACCCGATCAGCGTCAGCATCGGGAGCATTCCGGCGCGCAGTCCGTGGCCGAGCAGCACCCGCCGCTCCCCCAGGCCCCGCGCACGGGCGCCCCGTACGGGATCCTCTTCCAGCGCGTCGGCCACGCCCTGCCTGACGTACAGGAAGAACCAAGGCAGTTGGGAGATGCCGAGGACCAGCGCGGGCAGCACCAGGTGGCGAGCCACCTGCCCGGCGGTGACCACGTCACTGCCCGCGTCGGTGAGGCCGCCGGACGGAAGTGCGCCCAGGCGCACCGAGAAGAACCAGATGGCGAGCAGGCCCAGCCAGAAGGCCGGGGCCGCTTCGAGGGTGTACGCGAGCCCGGAGACGGCCCGGTCCAGGCGCCCGCCCTGACGCCGCGCGGCCAGGACGCCGAGTCCGGTGCCCAGCAGCACGGCGATGGCGAAGGCGCACAGCGCGAGCAGCGCCGACCAGCCGAGCCGCTGTGCGATGACGTCGGAGACGGGCTGGCGCATGACGGCGGAGGTGCCGAGGTCTCCGGTCAGCGCCGAGGTGAGCCACTCCCACCAGCGCGTGAGCAGGGGCTGGTCCACGCCGAGGTTGACCCGCAGCTGGTCGAGTCCGGCCTGGGAGGCGGTGAGCCCTGCGGATCCGGCGTACGCCTTGACGGGGTCGAAGGGGGACAGCGCGGCGACCGCGAACACGCCGAAGGTCACGACGAGCAGGACCGGGCCGGCGAACAGGGTCCGCCGCCCGGCCATGCGCGCCATCGGCCCCCACGGGAGACGGCGCAGACGGTGGAGACTGCGGAGACCGCTCACTTCTGCTTCGGCTTCCAGCTCTCGATGTTCCACCAGGGGCCGGTTCCGAGGCCGTGGTCGTGCGGCTCGGTCTGGGTGGAGGGCCCGTCCCACCGGTCGCCCACCACGTAGAGGTGGTCGATGTGGGTGAGGTAGACGTAGCCCGGGTTCTTGACCAGCTCGCGCTGGACCGTGTCGTACGCGGCCTTGCGCACGGCCGGGTCGGCGCTGCGGCGGCCGTCGGTCAGCGCCTTGTCCACGGCCGGGTTGGCGTACCGGGCCATGTTGTTGAAGCCGTCTCCCGCGAGGGCGGAGTTCAGCGTCAGGTACTGGTCGAAGTCCGGGTCGGCCGGGGAGCCGCCGCCCGCGAGGACGGCGTCGGTCCGCATCCTGGGTTCGATGACCTCCCAGCTGCCGGACTCGGTGGTGACCTGGATGCCGGCCTTCTTGGCGTCGGAGGCGAAGGCGAGGGCGTGGTCCTGGCGGAGCTTGTCGCCGGAGGGGTACCAGAGCGGGAAGGCGGCGCGGACGCCGTTCCTGGCGCGGATGCCGTCGGCGCCGGGGATCCAGCCGGCGTCGTCGAGGATCTTCTTGGCCTTCGCGAGGTCGTACGGGCGCTCGGTGCCGGCGGTGAACCACGGGCTGCCGGTCGGGACGGGGCCGTAGGCGGCCTTGCCCGCGCCCTCGAGGAGCTTGTCGACCAGCGCGCCGCGGTCCACGGCGATGTCCAGGGCCCGGCGGACGGCCGTGTCACCGGTGACGGGATGCTCGGTCGGCAGGGTCACCTGGCGGTAGTCGTAGGTCTTGGCGGCGTACGTCTTCAGCGACTTGTCGGCCTTGTCGGCCTTGAAGCCCTTGGCCAGGTTCGGCGGCAGGACGGCCGCGTCCAGTTCGCCGGAGCGCAGCCGGGTGGCGCGCACGTCGTCGTCCTTGATGACCGCCATGGTGAACTTCTTCACCGCGGGCTCACCGCCCCAGTAGGACGGGTTGGCCTTGAAGCTCAGCTTCTCGCCCTTGGACCAGGCGGTGAGCACGTACGGTCCCGTGCCGACGGGTTTGGTGGTGAACTCGCCGCTGTTGACGTCCTGTCCGCCCGCGACGTGCTCGGGGGCGATGGGCAGGACGGTCCGCTCGGCGAAGGGGGCGTAGGGGTACTTCAGGGTGAAGACGACGGCGTCTTCGCCGCGCGCCGTGACGTCCGCGACGGCGTCGAGCTCGGACTTGGACGCGTTGTTCGTCTTCGCGTCGAGGATCGTCCGGTAGGTGAAGACGACGTCCTTGGCGCCGAAGGGCGCTCCGTCGCTGAACTTCACGCCCCGGCGCAGCGGGTAGGTGTAGGTCAGTCCGTCCGCGGAGACCTCCGGGAGCGCCTCGGCCAGCGCGGGCTTCAGCTTCATGTCGGCGTCGTGCGCCAGCAGTCCGTCGAAGATCTTCGAGTTGCCGTCCTTGCCGTAGCCCAGGAGCGGGCTGAGGCTCTCCGGCTCGGTGGCTATGCCGACCACGGCGGAATCGGCCGCCCCGGCGCCCGCCGCGGCACCTCCCCCGGGGTTCGAGCAGGCCGCCGCGCCTGTGGCGATCACCGCGGCCGCGGTCGCCCCGGCCATTCCCCGTACGGTCCGGGCCTTCATCTGATGCACTTCCTCCGTTATTGCAAAGAGCTCGCAATAATGCCAGACGGAAACGGAAGCACACGAACCGGGCCGCACGGGCGGGAAGGGGTCGCGCAGGGGTCTTGCCCGGCGGCCGCGGAGCATGCCATATATGTCTAGACCTTTCCGGGAGCCGGAAGAACCGGAAGATCCGCCCCGCCGGCAGATCCACCCCGATGGCAGATCCGCCGCACCGGAGGATCCACCGCACCGGAAGACCCGAGGAACGGAAGAAGAGGGCGCCCGCCGTGCACGACCCCGCACCCAGCACCGCGCCGCACCCCCGGCGCCGCTCCCGGCGGCCGTCCGTACGGGGAACGGCCCCCGCCCTCGCGCTGGCCCTGGCGGCCGCCGCGCTGACGGCGTGCGGCGCCTCCGACACCACGCCCCCGGCGGCCCCGGCAGGGCTCACCGCCCAAGCGGGCAGCGCCACTTCGGTCCACGTCATGTGGCAGTCGCCCGAGCCCGCCGACGGGGTGACCTCCTTCCTCGTCTTCCAGACCGACCGGCTGGTCCGTGAACTGCCCGCCGACAAGACGATGACGGACATCACCGGCCTCACTCCGCAGACGGCCTACGCGTTCACGGTCCGGGCCCGGGACGCCGCGGGGAACACCTCCCCGGCCGGCGCGGCCGCCTCGGCCACCACCCCCGCGGCCACGGCCGAGGACCGGCTGCCCCCGACCGCCCCGCCCCGCACGGAAGGCAAGGCCCTCGGGCCCACCTCCGCCCGGCTGACCTGGGCCGCGGCCGGTGACGACACGGGCGTCACCGCGTACGACGTCTACCAGGGCGACGCCCGCATCCACACGGTCGGCCCCGGCACCACCACGACGGTGCTGGAGGACCTCCGGCCGGACAGCGTGTACACCTTCACCGTCCGGGCCCGCGACGGCGCCGACAACTCCTCCCCCGCCGGTCCCGCCGCGGACGTCACCACCCCGCCCGGGCCCGGACAGCGGGCCGGCACCGCTCCGGCCGAGTTCACGGCGGTGGCCTCGCCGGGCGCGGTCACCCTCGCCTGGACCGCCCCGGCGACCGGCCGGGAGACCACCGAGTACGAGCTCTACGTCAACGGCCGCCCCACCACCGTCATCCAGTTCGGCAAGGGCGCGGTCCCGGCCGGCCGGGCGGAGCACCGCCTCACGGTCGCCGAACCCCCCGGCACCGCATGGACGGTGAAGCTCCGGGCGCGGCTGCCCGACGGCACGTGGGGCGCCTTCTCCGAGGAACGGCGGATCGAACTGGCCTCCTGAAGAGCGCCCGACCGCGCCCCGAACGCCTCCCCAACCGCCTCCCGAACTCCGTTCGGCGGAGCACTTCCTGACAACCTGTTCGTTCGATCTGCCCCGAACGGCACTGCGGAGAAAGAAGATCGCGCAGAATACTCCCGTGTTCGGTGAGTACTCGGTCAACAACAATCAGGCAGATTCCACGGACGGCGATCCTGGGCCAGACTCTGGCGCCGTGCCGGGAAACCTGCCGCCGGAAACGGCGAGCTTCGTGGGCCGTGAGCGTGAACTCGGCCTCCTGTCCGACCTGCTGCGCGAGCGGCGGCTCGTGACGCTCACGGGCGTCGGTGGCGTCGGCAAGTCCAGGCTGGCCCTGCGGGCCGCCGCCGACCCGCGCCAGCGCAGGCCCGACGGGGTGTGGTGGGTGGAACTCTCCCCGCTGCGCGACGCCGAACTGCTCACCGCCACCGTCGCGCACGCCCTCGGCCTCGCCCACCAGTCCCCGCGCCCCCTGGACGAGGAACTGTGCGCGTGGATGGCCGACAAGGAGCTGATGCTCGTCCTCGACACGTGCGAGCACCTGGTGGCCGCCTGCCGGCACCTGGTGGGCGAACTCCTGCAGTCCGCACCGGGCCTGACGGTGCTCATCACCACCCGCGAGCCGCTCGGCAGCCCCGGGGAGGAGCTGGTCGAGGTCAGCCCGCTGCCCAGCGACGGGCCCGACAGCGACGCCCTCGCGCTCTTCCGGGCCCGCGCGATCGCCGCCACCCCGCACGCGGCGGCCGCCTTCGCCGACCCGGACCGGGCGGCCCTCGCCGCGGACGTCTGCCGCCGCCTGGACGGGATCCCCCTCGCCCTCGAACTGGCCGGCGCCCGGATGCGCCTCTGGACCCTGGAACAGATGGCGCAGCGCCTCGAAGGCCGCTTCGACCTGCTCGCCGGCACCACCACCGCCCGGCTCCCCCGGCACCAGACGATGCGCACCGCGATCGGCTGGAGCCACGAGCTGTGCGAGCCGGTCGAACGGCTGCTGTGGGCCCGGCTCTCGGTGTTCACCGGGGACTTCGACGTCGCCGCGGCCCGAGCGGTGTGCTCGGGCGGCCCCCTGCCCGCCGCACGCGTGGAGCGGGTCCTTGCGGGCCTGGTCTCCAAGTCGGTGGTCCGCTGCAGCCGCGAACGGGGCGCGGGCGCCCGCTACCGGCTGCTGGACACCATCCGCGAGTACGGCCAGGACTGGCTGGCGGAACTCGGCGAGGAACGGGTCGTCGCCGACCGGCACGCCCACTGGTACGCGGCGCTCTCCAAGGCCGCCGACCCGGGCTGGATGGGCCCCGGCCAGGTGGACTGGTACCGCAGGATGACCGCCGAGCACGCGCAGCTCCGTACCGCCCTGGAACACCTGCTCCGCTCGGACCCCACGGCGGCCCTGGAGACGGCCGGCGCCCTCTGGTTCTTCTGGTTCTCCTGCGGCCACGTCCACGAGGGCCGGGCCTTCCTCGAGCGGGCCCTGAGCCGGGGCCCCCGCTCGGGAGCCGCGTACGTCCAGGCCCTGTGGGCCCTGGGGCTCACCGCCCTGCTCCAGGGCGACCTGACCACGGCCGAGGAGCTCGGCAAGGAGTGCACCGGGGCGGCGGCCACGCTGGCCGACCCGGAGCCGGAGCTGCGCGCCGCGTACCTGTACGCGGTGGCGGTGCTGATGCCGGGCGATCCCGTACGGGCCCTGGCGCTCGCCGGCCCCCGGGCGCGCGGGGGGCACGGCGGGAGACCCACCGGCGTGGGCTGGCTGCTGTGCCGGCTGGCCACCGGCTACGCCCTGTGCGACCTCGGGCGCTTCGAGGAGGCCGAGCAGGAGGCGCGGGGCCTGCGCGAAGCCTGCGCGGAGCTGGGAGAGCGCTGGCTGAGGGCGTACGCGGACTACATCCTGGCCATGGCGGCGCTGGGGCTCGGCCACCACGGGGAGGCGGCCCGGCACGCGCGGGCGATGCTGTCGGGCAAACGGCTGCTGGGCGACCGCTTCGGGATCGCGCTCGGTCTCGACCTGCTGGCGGCGGCGGTGGCGGCCATGGGAGACGGCGAGCTGGCGGCCCGGCTGCTGGGCACGGGGCACGCCTGGTGGCGCACGGTGGGCCGGCCGCAGATGGGCTCCCCCTCGCTGACGGCCGTGCGCGACCAGGGCGAACGGCAGGCCAGGGCGGCGATCGGCGACGAGGCGTACGAACACGCCTTCCTGGGCGGCGCGGCGGCGTCCACCGGCTGATCCCCCATCCATGGGCTCGATGGGCTCAACCAGTGGCGCCGTGGCGTAACTCCGGGGCTCCCGTCAGTACGGGAGGGGTCTGCCCGACGGTGTACGCAGGTCCAGGTCTCGGGGTGCGGGCTTCGGGACGGGCTTTCGGATCAGCTGCTGGCGCATGCTGCCTCCTCGCTCAGACCAGGGCCGGGCGGCGGGGTTCCACCGTGCGGCCGTCGGGGAGCAGTTCACCTGTGTCATCGAAGACCACGGCACCGTTGCACAGCAGGTTCCAGCCCTGTTCGGGGTGGAAGGCCACGGTGCGTGCGGCGTCGTGGTCGACGCTGTCGGCGGTAGGGCAGGGGGGCTGGTGGGAGCACATGGCGCACCTCCTCGCAGAGTGGGGCGGGAAGGCCGGTGGTCACCCGGTCGAATCCGCGATCCACGGTGGCGGTGAGTATTACTGATCGCCACCCCCGGGCGGAACCCATATTCGCCGCCCAGTTCAGGGTGTGTATGCCCGATTACGATGCGCTCATGCCCGCTATCCGGATCATTCACCGCACACTTCTCGACACCGAGGAGGCGTGGAGGAGGCTGACGGACTGGGAACACCACGCCTCCGTGGTCCCGCTCACCCGGGCGATCATCGAAACGCCGCCTCCGACGCACACCGGAAGCCGTTTCACCATGCGTACGGGCGTGGGGAGCGTCACCTTCGACGACCCGATGGAAGTCACCTTCTGGCAGCCCCCGCAGGGCGGCTCCGCAGGACTGGTCCGGCTCGTCAAACACGGCCGAGTGGTGCGGGGCCGGGCGGAGATCGAGCTCCGCCCCTCACCCTCGGGCGGGTGCGAGGCCGAATGGCGCGAGGAACTGCGCGTACGGGGGCTGGGCCACCCCTTCGACCCCCTGGTCGCGGCGGCGGCGCGCCTCCTCTTCACCCGCGCCCTGAAGGCCCTCCTGCGCCCCTGAGGACGCCACCGGCACACGAAGGGGCCCGGTGCCGCCCTTGAGGACGCCACCGGACCCCTTCCCCGTCCGAGCCCCGCGCTAGCGGATCGGCATGCCCGAGAGCGTGCGGGCGATCACCAGGCGCTGGATCTCGCTCGTCCCCTCGAAGATGGTGTAGATCGCGCTGTCGCGGTGCATGCGCTCCACCGGGTACTCGCGGGTGAAGCCGTTGCCGCCGAGGATCTGGACCGCCTGCGCGGTGACCTTCTTCGCGGTCTCGCTCGCGAACAGCTTCGACATCGAGCCCTCGGCCGAGGTGAAGGGCTTGCCCGCGACCGCCATCCAGGAGGCCCGCCACACCAGCAGCCGGGCCGCGTCGATGGAGGTCCGCATGTCCGCGAGCTGGAAGGCGACGCCCTGGTTGTCGATGATCGGCCGGCCGAACTGCGTACGGGTCTTCGCGTACTCCAGCGCCACCTCGTACGCGGCGCGCGCCGTGCCGACCGCCATGGCGCCGACGGCCGGGCGGGAGGCCTCGAAGGTGGCCATGGCCGCGTTCTTCACGCGCTCCCCGCCGCCGGCCTTGGCCCGCTCACGGGCCCGCGCGAGCCGCTCGTCCAGCTTCTCCTTGCCGCCGAGCAGGCAGGAACCGGGGATCCGTACGTCCTCCAGCACCACCTCGGCGGTGTGCGAGGCGCGGATGCCGTGCTTCTTGAACTTCTGCCCCTGGGACAGGCCCGGGGTGTTCGGCGGCACGATGAAGGAGGCGTGCCCCTTGGTCCCCAGCTCCGGGTCGACGACCGCCACCACGATGTGGACGTTGGCGATGCCGCCGTTGGTCGCCCAGGTCTTGGTTCCGTTGAGCACCCACTCGTCCGTGGCCTGGTCGTACACGGCGCGGGTGCGCATCGCGCCGACGTCGGAGCCGGCGTCGGGCTCGGAGGAACAGAAGGCGGCGACCTTCACGTCGTCGGGGGTGCCGTACATCTGGGGGATCCAGGTGCCGATCTGCTCCTCGGTGCCGTTGGCGACGACGCCGATGGCGGCGAGCCCGGTACCGACGATCGACAGCGCGATGCCCGCGTCGCCCCAGAACAGCTCCTCCATGGCCATCGGGATGCCGAGGCCGGTGGGGTCGAAGAACTGCTGGGCGTAGAAGTCGAGGGAGTAGATGCCGACCTTGGCGGCCTCCTGGATGACGGGCCACGGAGTCTCTTCGCGCTCGTCCCATTCCGCGGCGGCGGGGCGGATCACGTCGGCGGCGAAGCCGTGGATCCAGTCCCGCACCTGCTTCTGGTCGTCGTTGAGCTCCATGGTGAACTCCGCCATGTCCCCTCCAGCTTTCTCTGCACAGTGGTTACCAACGGTAACCCTCACTCCGACTCCAGTCTGTTACCGGCCGGTAAGCACTGTCAAGCAGCAGCGATGACGGACCGCCGATGAGATCACCAGGGTGTGCGGGGTGTTACGTTGCGTGGGCCTGAAGGACATCGCAAGGGCGGGGAGTGACACGGCATGGAGACCACACGGCAGTCCGGCGAGCCGGGAGCGGGCGAGCGCCGGCGGCGGGAGCTGCTGGAGGCCGCCGACCGGGTCGTCCTCAGGGACGGCCCCAAAGCGTCCATGAACGCCATCGCGGCGGAGGCGGGGATCACCAAGCCCATCCTCTACCGCCACTTCGGCGACAAGGCGGGCCTCTACCAGGCCCTGGCCGTCCGGCACACCGACGCCCTGCTCGACTCGCTGCGCGCGGCACTGGACGCCCCCGCCGAACGGCGCAGCCGGGTCGAGGCCACCCTCGACACCTATCTCGCCGCGATCGAGGCCCGTCCCCAGGTCTACCGCTTCCTCATGCACCCGGCCGAGGACTCCCAGGCCCCCGAACGCGGCTTCGACGTCGGCCTGCACTCGGCCCCGCTGCTGCGGCGCCTCGGCGAGGAACTGGCCCAGGTGATCGGCGAACGCGTGGACCTGGGTCCCGGCGGCGAACGCCTGGCCCGGGTCTGGGGCCACGGCATCGTCGGCATGATGCACGCGGCGGGCGACTGGTGGCTCGGCGAACGCCCCTGCGACCGCACGGAACTCGTCAGCGCCCTCACCGACCTCCTGTGGGGCCGCCTGGCCACGGCCGGCAACCGAGCGGACGGCCCGGGCTTCTAGGGCCCGTCGGGCACTCACTCCCCCAGCGCGTGGATCCCGGCCTGCCCCCAGTCGGTCTTCCGGATCTGCCTGCGCAGCTTGCGCGCCCGCAGCCCCGTAACCCGCTCCGCGTACACCCCACCGGCCAGGTGATCGCACTCGTGCTGCAGGCACCGCGCGAAGAACCCGGTCCCCGCCACCCGCACGGCCGCCCCGTCCGAGGTGACCCCCTCCACGACGGCCTCGTCGAAGCGGACCGTGGACGCCTCCAGGCCCGGCAGGGACAAGCACCCCTCGGGACCCGCGAACTCGTCCCCGTCGGCCGACACCAGGCGCGGGTTGACGATGTGCCCGACGTGGCGGACGTCCTCGTCGTCGGGGCAGTCGTATACGAACACCCGCTGCCCGACGCCGATCTGGTTCGCGGCGAGGCCGACGCCCTGGGCGGCGTACATCGTCGCGAACATGTCCTCGATGAGCCGGTCGAGGGCCGGGCCGAACTCGGTGACCTCCGCACAAGCGGAATGGAGCACCGGGTCGCCCAGCAGGCTCATGGTGCGGACGATGCCGGAGGTACCGGGGAGGGGACGCTGTCGCATGGCGGTAAGGGTACGACGGGCGACTATATGAGGAGATCTTCGGCAGACCGGGGGCGCCGCGGTCGGGGCGCGGGCAGGTCATGGATAGGCTGGGGGCGACCGACGCAAGGAGGACAAGGGACGATGGCAGGCAACACAGAGCCGCTTTCGCCGCGGGCCAAGCTGGCCGTGACGGCGGGCAAGGCCGCAGCGGCGGTGTCGCGGGCCGCGGGACGCGGAAGCGGATCGGTGATCGGAGGCAAGGTCGCGCTCAAGCTCGACCCCGATCTCCTCGGCGCGCTGGCACAGCATCTCGACGTCGTCCTCGTCTCGGCGACGAACGGCAAGACCACGACGACCCGGCTCATCGCGGAGGCCCTGCGGGCCAGCGGCCCGGTCGTCTCGAACGCGCTGGGCGCCAACATGCCCGCGGGCATCACCTCCGCCCTGGCGGGCGGCTCGGACGCCCGCTACGGCGTCATCGAGGTGGACGAGAAGTACCTGGCCGGAGTGGCCCGGGACGTCACCCCCAAGGTGATCGCCCTGCTGAACCTCTCCCGCGACCAGCTGGACCGCGCCGCCGAGACCCGCATGCTCGCGGAGAAGTGGCGCGAGGGCCTCTCGGGTTCCAAGGCGGTCGTCGTCGCGAACTGCGACGACCCGCTGATCGTGTGGGCCGCCTCCTCCTCCTCGAACGTGGTGTGGGTCGCCGCCGGCCAGGAGTGGAAGGACGACGCCTGGTCGTGCCCCTCCTGCGGTGGCGTCATGCAGCGTCCGGGCGACGACTGGTTCTGCGGCGAGTGCGGTTTCCGGCGTCCCACCCCGAGCTGGGTGCTCTCCGGTGACCACGTGCTCGACCCGCACGGCAGCGCCTGGCCGATCAGCCTCCAGCTCCCGGGCCGCGCCAACAAGGCGAACGCCGCCACCTCGGCCGCGGTCGCGGCCGTCTTCGGCGTCCCGCCGCAGGTGGCGCTGGAGCGGATGTACCAGGTGCAGGCCGTCGCCGGACGCTACGACGTGGTGAGCTTCCAGGGCCGCGAACTGCGCCTGCTGCTCGCGAAGAACCCGGCCGGCTGGCTGGAGACCTTCTCCCTGATCGACCCGCCGCCGACCCCGGTGATCCTGTCGGTGAACGCACGCGGCGCGGACGGCACCGACACCTCCTGGCTGTGGGACGTGGACTACCCGCGCCTGGCCGGCCACCCGATCTTCGTGATCGGCGACCGCAAGCTGGACCTCGCGGTCCGCCTGGAAGTCGCGGGCCTGGACTTCCGCGTGTGCGAGACCCTCGACGAGGCCGTGCAGCTGGCGCCGCCCGGGCAGATCGAGCTGATCGCCAACTACACCGCCTTCCAGGACGTGCGCCGCCGCGTCGGCAACTAGTACCCATAAGGACAAGAGCATGAGCGACAACAGCCTGCGTCTGGTGTGGGTCTACCCCGACCTTCTCAGCACGTACGGAGACCAGGGCAACGCCCTGGTCGTCGAGCGCCGGGCCCGCCGGCGCGGCCTGGACGTACAGCGCGTGGACGTGCGCAGCGACCAGCCGATCCCGACCTCGGGCGACATCTACCTGATCGGCGGCGGCGAGGACCGGCCGCAGCGGCTGGCCGCGGAGCGTCTGGTGCGCGACGGCGGCTTGGAGCGCGCCGTCGCGAACGGGGCGATCGTCTTCTCCGTCTGCGCCGGCTACCAGATCCTGGGCCAGGAGTTCGTCAACGACGTCGGCGAGCGCCAGCAGGGCCTCGGCCTGCTGGACGTGGTGACCGTGCGCGGCGAGGGCGAGCGCTGCGTCGGCGACGTGCTGGGGGACATCGACCCGCGGCTCGGGCTGCCGCAGCTGACCGGCTTCGAGAACCACCAGGGCGTCACGCACCTCGGCCCGACGGCCAGGCCGTTCGCGCGGGTCACGATGGGCCGGGGCAACGGCACCGGTGACGGCACCGAAGGCGCGTACAACGACACGGTGTTCGGCACGTACATGCACGGTCCCGTGATGGCGCGCAACCCGCAGATCGCGGACCTGCTGCTGAAGCTGGCCCTCGACGTGAACGCGCTGCCGCCCATCGACGACCGCTGGTACGAGGCGCTGCGCGCCGAGCGCATCGCGGCGGCCACGCAGCCCGCGTAGCCCTCGCGGCACCCGTTGTTCGGCCCGGATTCCCCTGGTGGGATCCGGGCCGACGTGTTTTCGTACGACTGATCTGACCAGCATGTGGAGGATGGTTCAGTCCACCCTCGATCCGCTTGTAGGGTGCTGGGTAGTTCCAACCGGACGACGTGGTCCGGTCGTCGGCCCACGTTGCAAAGGTCCTCCCTGCCATGCGCATAGGTGTGCTCACTTCCGGAGGCGACTGCCCCGGGCTCAACGCCGTCATCCGCTCCGTCGTGCACCGCGCCGTCGTCGACCACGGGGACGAGGTCATCGGTTTCCACGACGGCTGGCGCGGCCTCCTGGAGTGCGACTACCGCAAGCTCGACCTGGACGCCGTCAGCGGCATCCTGGCCCGTGGCGGAACGATTCTGGGCTCCTCCCGGGTCCAGCCCGCCCATCTGCGCGACGGCGTGGAGCGGGCCCGCGGCCACGTCGCCGATCTCGGCCTGGACGCCATCATCCCGATCGGCGGCGAAGGCACGCTGAAGGCCGCGAACCTGCTCTCGCAGGGCGGCCTGCCGATCGTGGGCGTCCCCAAGACGATCGACAACGACATCGCCTCCACCGACGTCACCTTCGGCTTCGACACCGCCGTCGGGGTCGCCACCGAGGCGCTGGACCGGCTGAAGACCACCGCGGAGTCCCACCAGCGCGTGATGGTCGTGGAGGTCATGGGCCGCCACACCGGCTGGATCGCCCTGCACTCGGGCATGGCGGCCGGCGCGCACGCGATCGTCGTGCCGGAGCGCCCCTTCGACATCGAGGAGCTGACGGCGATCGTCGGCGAACGCTTCGAGCAGGGCAAGCGCTTCGCGATCGTCGTGGTCGCCGAGGGCGCCAAGCCCGCCGAGGGCAGCTCGATGGCCCTGGAGGAGGGCGGCACCGACATGTACGGCCACGAGCGGTTCGCCGGCATCGGCAACCGCCTCGCCGTCGAACTGGAGGACCGCCTCGGCAAGGAGGCCCGGCCGGTCATCCTGGGCCACGTCCAGCGCGGCGGCACCCCGACCGCCTATGACCGCGTCCTCGCGACCCGCTTCGGCTGGCACGCGGTGGAAGCGGCCCACCGGGGCGAGTTCGGGATGCTCACGGCGCTGCGCGGCACGGACATCGTCATGGTCCCCCTCGACGAGGCCGTGCAGACCCTGAAGACGGTCCCGGCCGAGCGCTACGCCGAGGCGCAGAACGTTTTGTGATCTTTTCCCTCTCCTGACCACCGCCCCCGGACGATTTCCCGTCCGGGGGCGGCATTACTGTGGTGGGGCACCACGGGTCAAGGGAGTGAAGAGATTGAGTTACCTCGCGCACGACGGCATGGACATGCACGACATGGACCTGCCGCCCTTCATCCTCGGGCGCGGGCTGGAGTTCTCCTTCGACGCCTTCTTCCTCATCGGCTCGCTCCTCGGCCTCGCGCTGTACGGGTGGGGCGTGCTGCGGCTGCGCCGGCGCGGGGACTCCTGGCCGGTCGGGCGGACCGTCGCCTTCACCATCGGCGTGCTGAGCGTGGCCCTGGTGATGTGCACCAAGCTGAACGACTACGGCATGGTCATGTTCAGCGTGCACATGGTCCAGCACATGGTGATCAGCATGCTCAGCCCGATCCTGCTGCTGCTGGGCGCGCCCGTGACGCTGGCGCTGCGCGCGCTGGCGCCGGCCGCCCGCGGTCACAAGGGGCCGCGCGAGCTGCTGCTGATGCTCCTGCACAGCCGGTACATGAAGGTGATCACCCATCCGGTGTTCACCATCCCGATGTTCATCGCCAGCCTCTACGGCCTGTACTTCACCCCGCTCTTCGACTTCCTGATGGGGTCCAAGACCGGCCACATCGCGATGATGGTGCACTTCCTCGCCGTCGGCCTCGTCTTCTTCTGGCCGATCATGGGCGTGGACCCGGGCCCGCACCGCCCCGGCTACGTGATGCGGATGCTGGAGCTGTTCGCCGGAATGCCCTTCCACGCCTTCTTCGGCATCGCGCTGATGATGGGCAGCGAGCCGATGATCAAGACGTACGCGAACCCGCCCGCCTCCCTCGGCATCGACCCGCTGCTCGACCAGCAGTGGGGCGGCGGCATCGCCTGGGCCTTCAGCGAGATCCCCTCGGTGCTGGTGCTGATCGCGCTGGTCTACCAGTGGTACCACTCGGAACAGCGGGCCGCGAAGCGCTCCGACCGCTCCGAGGACCGCAACGGGGACCAGGAGCTGGCGGCCTACAACTCGTATCTCGCCTCACTCCAAGCGCGTGGCCAGTAGCGCGGGACGGCCTTGAGGCGCCACCATGGGGCATGACCGGATCCGTGAAGGCGATGGCAGTGATGACCTTCGCCTCTCTGGTGGCGATCGCCACGTATTCCGTGGCCCTCGGAAGCAACGGCTGGCTGTGGTTCGGCTGGGTGGTGCTGGGGCTGCTGACCGCGGGAATGGCTGCCTCGGGCAGTGCCTGAGCATGAACCTGAGTAGGTACCCGAGTAGCCGCACCCTCCACCCTCCTGGTGAGCGCTCCGTAGGATGTCCGTGACCAAGGGACGTCGACGGGAGCCGCCTGGTGTTCTACCACTTGCTCAAGCACGTGATCCTGGGGCCGCTGCTGCGGCTCCTGTTCCGGCCCCGCATCGAAGGACTGGAGAACATCCCTGAGGACGGGGCCGCGATCGTCGCGGGCAACCACCTGTCCTTCTCCGACCACTTCCTGATGCCCGCGATCCTCAAGCGGCGCATCACCTTCCTCGCCAAGGCCGAGTACTTCACCGGACCGGGCGTGAAGGGACGGCTCACCGCCGCCTTCTTCCGCAGCGCCGGCCAGATCCCGGTCGACCGCTCCGGCAAGGACGCCGGTCAGGCCGCGCTCCGCGAGGGGCTCGGGGTGCTGTCCAAGGGCGAACTGCTCGGCATCTACCCTGAGGGCACCCGCTCGCACGACGGGCGGCTCTACAAGGGCAAGGTGGGCGTAGCCGCGATGGCGCTGGGCGCCGCGGTGCCCGTCGTCCCGTGCGCGATGGTCGGGACCTTCGAGATCCAGCCGCCCGGGCAGAAGATCCCCAAGATCCGCCGGGTCACGATCCGCTTCGGCCGGCCGCTGGACTTCTCCCGGTACGCGGGGATGGAGGGCGAGCGGGCCGTGCTGCGGGCCATCACCGACGAGATCATGTACGAGGTCCTCGCGCTGTCCGGCCAGGAGTACGTGGACCGGTACGCCGCCGAGGTCAAGGCGGAGGAGGAGCAGGCACGGAAGAAGGCCCGGCGCAGGACGCGCTGAGCCTCTCCCGTGCGCTGCGGGGGCGTTCCCGCCCGGTCCGGCTAGCGGATGGCCGGGAGTTCGTCGATCGCCCGCTGGTCGGCGGCCGGGGCCGGGGCGATCAGCTTTGCGGCGACGGGGGCCGGGGCCACCGGGGTGGCGTGCGGGTCGCACGTCACGTTTCCGGCGTCCACCTTGCCGGTGAGCAGGTAGGTGTCCACCCGGGTGTTGATGCAGGGGTTCACCAGGTTGGTGACACCGTGCGAGCCGGCACCCTTCTCGGTGATCAGCCGGGAGCCGGCGAGCCGCTGGTTCAGCGAGACCCCGCCCTTGTACGGCGTGGCCGCGTCCCGTTCGGCCTGGACGATCAGCACGGGCGGCAGCCCGCGGTGGGCGCCGACCCCGACCTCGATCGCGTGGTGCTGCTTGGACTTCCAGGTGGCGCAGGGCAGGTTCATCCACGCGTTGGCCCAGGTCATGAAGGGGTACTGGACGTGCAGCCTGGTGTTGTCCCGGTCCCACTTGGACCAGCTGGTGGGCCACTTGGCGTCGGCGCACTCGACGGCGGTGTAGACCGCGTTGCCGTTCTCCGCCGAGGCGTTGCCCTGGATGTCGCTCATGTCGGGGGCGATGGCGTCGATCAGCGCCTGCTCGTCACCGGCGGCGTACGCGGCCCAGGTCTGGGCGACGGGCACCCAGGAGGAGTCGTAGTACGGGGCGCTCTGGAAGAAGCCGATGAGCTCCGCCGGGCCGACGATCCCGCCGAGCGGGTTCGCCTTGGCCTTGGCGCGCAGCTCCAGCCACTTGGCCTCGACCGCGGCGCGGGTGGTGCCGAGGTGGAAGGAGGCGTCGTTCTTGGCGACCCAGTCCTCCCAGTCGTTCCAGCGCGTCTGGAAGGCGACGTCCTGGCCGAGGTTGGCCTCGTACCAGATGTTGTCGCGGGACGGGTCGACCACGCTGTCCGCGATCATGCGGCGCACGTGCGTCGGGAACAGGGTCGCGTAGACCCCGGCGATGTAGGTGCCGTAGGAGACGCCGAGGAAGTTCAGCTTCTTCTCGCCGAGGGCGGCACGGATGACGTCCAGGTCGCGCGCGACGTTCGGCGTGGTCATGAACGGCAGCATCTCGCCGCTGCGTTCCTTGCAGCCGTCCGCGTACTCCTCGGCGAGCTTGCGCTGGGCGTCCTTGTCGGCCTTGCCGTCCGGCACCGGGTCGGCCTTGGGGGCCTTGACGTACTCCTGCGGGTCGATGCAGGAGATCGGCGCGGAGTGGCCGACGCCGCGGGGGTCGAAGCCCACAAAGTCGTACGCTTTGGCGGTGTTGACCCACAGCGGGCTCTTGGTGGTGATGCGGCGGGGGAAGCGCATGCCGGAGCCGCCGGGGCCGCCGGGGTTGTAGACGAGCGCGCCCTGGCGCTCTTCCTTGGTGCCGGTGCTGACCGCGCGGTCGACGGCGAGCTCGATCGTCTTTCCGAAGGGCTTGCTGTAGTCGAGCGGGACCTTCACGAAGCCGCACTGGATGGGCGCCGCGAAGCCCCAGTCGGGCGGGCAGTCCTTCCAGTCGATCCCGGCGCGGGCCGCGCGGGCGGCCGCGATCTGGGTGCCGAACGCCTCGGCGATCGGGTTGTCGCGGCCGGAGGGGCCGGAGGGGCCGGAGGGGCCCGACGAGAACGTCGAGGTGGCCGAAGCCGACGGGGCGAGCAGCAGGCTCGCCGCCAGTGCGCCGGTGACCAGAGTGGCGGCGCTCCCCAGCACCGCGTTGCGTATCACGTGATTGTTCCCCCTGCGTCATCTGCCGCCGTGGGCGGCGTAGTTCGTGCCGGAGTGGACGTGCGTCGGCATGTGCAGGGGATACTCCCGCCTGACCGGGAGCGGGCGACAGAGCACGGGGTCGTTCTTTGCCAACCCGATATCCGGAAATGGGTGTACCGCTGAGCGGTGCCGGGTTCGTCCCGGGTCCGGTGCCCGTCCGCTGTGGCCGCCGCCCGAGGTCACCAGCCGTAGGCGGCGCAGGCGGAGTCGAGCAGTTCGCGGAGCCGCAGTGCGTCCGGGGCCAGGGCCGTGACCAGGACGGCCGGACCGGCCAGCGGGGTGAGCGCCGCGAACTCCCCCAGCATCCGGGCCTGCGGCGGGGCCTTCGCGAACTCCGGGTTCACCACCAGTAGTTGTCCCAGCGCCCGGTGGCCCGCGAGCCCCGCCGGGCCGTCCCAGCCACCAGGTGCGCCGGGTCCGCAGGCCAGCTCCTGGTCCAGCAGCGAGCGCCCGTCCCGGATCACGGTGAGCCGGGCGCGCAGCAGGCCCGGAGCCTCCCCGGTGCGGCCGAGCACCTGTTCCTCGCGCAGCAGGAGCCGGGCGGTGGGGGCGAGTTCGGCGCGAGTGCGGACCCGCAGGTCGCTGCCGCGCACCGAGACGAGGGGCTCCGGCAGCCAGCGCACCGCCGCCCCGTCCCCGAGCCGGAGGCGTACGTCGTACCGCGCGGGTTCCCCGTGCCGGCCGGGCAGGGCCAGGGTGGCCGCCGCCGAGCGGAGCAGCAGCCGGGCGCCCGGTCCGGCGGTGGCCTCGATCGTCAGGTGGTCGCCGCCCAGGGGGGCGCTCATGGCGCCGACCAACATGACGCCCGCCTCGCCGGGCCCGCCCCGCGTGCGGCGCAGGGCGAGCGGTCCTTCTCCGGCCAGCAGCGGCAGGGCGGTGGAGCCCCGCCCGTCGGCGGCGGCGCCGATCCGGGCGGTGGCGCGCAGGCCGGCCGGCGGGCAGGCGGGCGCGCCCGTCGCCGCGGGGAGGGCTTCGGGGATCGCCGTAGGGCTCACCGGGCGGTCCAGGCGGCGATCCGCTCGCGCACCCAGGCGGCCACCGGGGCCACGCCCTCCTCGCCGCGCAGGGACTGGAAGGCGACGGGCAGTTCGCCGCGCTGTGCGGCGGCGTCGCGGGCCATCCGGCCCAGGTCCGAGCCGACGTGGGGGGCGAGGTCGGTCTTGTTGACGACGAGCAGGTCGGCGGTGGTGACGCCGGGGCCGCCCTTGCGCGGGATGTCGTCGCCGCCGGCTACGTCGATGACGAAGATCTGGGCGTCGACGAGGCCCCGGGAGAAGGTGGCGGTGAGGTTGTCCCCGCCGGACTCGACGAGGATCAGGTCGAGCCGTCCGTGCCCGTGGAAGGCCTCCTCCAGCTCCTCCACGGCTTCCAGGTTGGCGGAGATGTCGTCGCGGATGGCGGTGTGGGGGCAGGCGCCGGTCTCAACGGCGCTGATCCGCTCGGGCGGCAGGACGGCTTCGCGGAGCAGGAACTCGGCGTCCTCGCGGGTGTAGATGTCGTTGGTGACCACGGCCATGGACAGCTCCGCGCGCAGGGCCCGGCAGAGGGCGGCGACGGTGGCGGTCTTCCCGGAGCCGACGGGCCCGCCGAGGCCGATGCGCAGGGCCCGGCGGGTCCCGTCCGCCCGCAGCGGCTCGGCGCTGTGGGTGTGGCGGTGCGGGAAGGTCACACCGCCGAGGGAGGGGTCGAGGTGCATGGGGGTCTCCTTGAGCTGAAGCAGGGGGTGCGGGGCGTGCGGGGCGTGCGGGGCACGGTGCGGGGTGCAGGGTGGATCAGGAGGCGAACAGGCGTACCGGCCAGTCGGCATGGGCCTGCGCCGCGATGTCCAGCAGCGGCGAGGAGGCCGCGGGCAGGGTGTGCGTACCGTCGGTGCGGGCCCGCAGCGCGGCCCGCTCCGCGCTCCGGGACACGGAGTCCAGCTCGGGGGCGAGCCCGGCCAGGACCCGGCTCGCCTCGAAGGGGTCCAGGCCGAGCAGCCGCACGGTGGCGGTGGCCGGCCCGCTCGCGCTCTCGTACGCCGCCACGTGCGCGGCGTCCAGCGGCCCGAGCCCCGCCGACCGGGCCGTGACGCCGAGGACCACGGGCTGGTGCGCCCCGCGCGGGAACGCGGCGGCCAGCGCGTCCAGTTCCGCGCCGGGCCAGGTGGTGCGGGCGGCCCGCATCAGCTGGCGGCCGAGCCGCCGGGCGGAGGCGCGCAGCGCGGGCGACGGGGTCCGGGCGTCGGCGGCTTCGTCGAGGGCCGCCGGGTCGATCCCGAGGGCGGCCGCCGCGGCGAGGCCGGCCGCGACGAGCCCGGCGGTGTGCAGCCGGCCCCGGCAGAACTCCGCCAGGGTGTCGGCGTCGTGGATCCGTCCCGCCTTGCAGGCTGCCTCGGCGCCGCCGGAGTGGGCGTGCCCTCCGGCGGGGAAGCGGCCGTCGGCCAGGACGAGGAGGGTGGCGAGGCTCATCGGACGAGGCCCCTTCCCTTCAGGGTTCCCCTCAGGATTCCCATCGGAATCCCTCTCAGGATTCCCCTCTGGATTCCCATCAGAAGAGGAAGTAGCGCTGGGCCATGGGGAGTTCCGCCGCCGGGGCCGGTTCCACCACCTCGCCGTCGATGGTGACGGTGAAGGTGTCGGCGTCGACTTCCACCCTCGGCATGGCGTCGTTGTTGCGCATGTCCGCCTTGGTCACCTTGCGGGTGCTCTCGATGGCGACGAACTCCTTTGCGAGTCCGAGCCGTTCGGGCAGTGCGTCGTCGAGGGCCGCCTGGGCGGTGAAGTTGACGGAGTTGAGCCCGGGGGCCCGCCCGTACGCCCCGAACATCGGGCGCGGCAGGACCGGCTGCGGGGTGGGGATGGAGGCGTTGGCGTCGCCCATCTGCGCGTAGGCGATCTGGCCCCCCTTGATGACCAGTTCGGGTTTGACTCCGAAGAAGGCGGGCTTCCACAGCACCAGGTCGGCGAGTTTGCCGGTCTCGACGGAGCCGATGTCGCGGGCCAGGCCCTGGGCGACGGCGGGGTTGATCGTGTATTTGGCGATGTAGCGCCGGGCCCGGTGGTTGTCGGCGGGTCCGTCGCCGGGCAGGGAGCCGCGCCGCTTCTTCATCACGTGGGCGGTCTGCCAGGTGCGCAGGATCACCTCGCCGACGCGGCCCATCGCCTGGGAGTCGGAGGAGATGATCGAGATGGCTCCGAGGTCGTGCAGGACGTCCTCGGCGGCGATGGTGGAGGGCCGGATCCGGGACTCGGCGAAGGCCAGGTCCTCGGGGACGGCGGGGTTGAGGTGGTGGCAGACCATCAGCATGTCGAGGTGTTCCTCGACGGTGTTGACGGTGTGCGGCCGGGTCGGGTTGGTGGAGCTGGGCAGGATGTTCGGCTCGGAGACCACGGTGATGATGTCGGGTGCGTGCCCGCCGCCCGCTCCTTCGGTGTGGTACGAGTGGATGGTCCGTCCGCCGATGGCGGCGAGGGTGTCGGCGACGAACCCGGCCTCGTTGAGGGTGTCGGTGTGGATGGCGGCCTGGGCGCCGGTCTCCTCGCAGACGGTGAGGCAGGCGTCGATGACGGCCGGGGTGGATCCCCAGTCCTCGTGGAGCTTGAAGCCGAGTGCTCCGCCGCGCAGTTGGGAGTACATGCCCTCGCGGGACATGGTGTTGCCCTTGCCGAGCAGGCCGATGTTGACGGGGTAGGCCTCCAGCGCGGCGAACATCCGGGCCAGGTGCCAGGGTCCGGGGGTGACGGTGGTGGCCTTGGTGCCCTCCGCGGGGCCGGTGCCGCCGCCGACGAGGGTGGTGATGCCGGAGGCTAGGGCCTCCTCGATCACGGTCGGGGAGATGAAGTGGACGTGGGCGTCGACGGCGCCCGCGGTGAGGATCTTCCCGTTGCCCGCGATGATCTCGGTCTCGGGGCCGATCACCAGCGCGCGGTCGACGCCGTCCATGGTGTCGGGGTTGCCGGCCTTGCCGATGCCGCAGATCCGGCCGTCGCGGATGCCGACGTCGGCCTTGACGATGCCCCAGTGGTCGAGGATCACCACCCCGGTGATGACGGTGTCGGCGGCTCCCTCGGCGCGGGTGGTGCGGGCCTGGCCCATGGATTCGCGGATGACCTTGCCGCCGCCGAAGACGGCCTCGTCACCGGCCCGGCCGGGGCCGCCGCCGAGGTCCTGCTCGATCTCGACGAAGAGGTCGGTGTCGGCGAGGCGGATGCGGTCGCCCGTGGTGGGTCCGAAGAGGTCGGCGTAGACCTGGCGCGATATGTCAGCCATCGAGCGGCCCCCCGGTCTCCCCGCGCAGTCCCGGCACGGTCCGCAGGCCGGCCAGCGGTACGAGGCTCACCGCGACCGGGATGCCCGGCTCGAAGCGGACCGCGGTGCCGGCGGCGATGTCGAGGCGCAGTCCGTGGGCTGCGCGGCGGTCGAAGTCGAGGCCGGGGTTGGCCTCGGCGAAGTGGTAGTGCGAGCCGACCTGGACGGGCCGGTCGGCGGCGTTGAGCACGGTGAGTCGGGTGACGGGCCGGCCTTCGTTGAGGCGCACCGGGCCGTCCCCGTAGACGATTTCGCCGGGAATCATGCGGATACCCGCCTGTCGACGATGGGGTCGTGGACGGTGACGAGCTTGGTGCCGTCCGGGAAGGTGGCCTCGACCTGGACGTCGTGGATCATCTCGGGTATCCCCTCCATGACCTCCTCCCGGGAGAGCACGGTCCGCCCGGAGGCCATGAGCTCGGCCACCGTCCGGCCGTCGCGGGCTCCTTCGAGGATGTGTGCGGTGATCAGGGCTATCGCCTCGGGATGGTTGAGGAGCACGCCCCGCGCCCTGCGTCTCTCGGCCACGTCGGCGGCCACGTGGATGAGCAGTCTCTCCTGCTCGTGGGGGGTCAGCTGCACAGCAATCACCAAGCTTCCGGGACATGATCAACATCGCGCCGAGCCGACCCTATGGGCCGTCAACACTTTGTTGACCTGCACATATCCGAGCCAAGCGTGTCTTGCCCAACACAGGGCAAGGCTTTCCGTCCCGCCCACCGCCGCTTTACCGGCCCATGGGTGACCATTGGCGGAAGGAACGTGGCCGTTACGCTAAGGGCCGCGTTTTTCCACTGAGTTAACCCACGTTTCGATCAGGTACCCGGTTCAACTCCGGGCATCGCACAGCCCGGTTCCGTATACGGAACCGGCCACGAGGAGCCGAATGTTCGCGAACCCCGTCCACCACATCACCTTCCACGCGCAGGAGCCGTACGCGCTGGCCCAGTTCTGGTCCGAGGTGACCGGCTGGCCCATTCACCCGGACGACCTGGCGGACGACCCCGAGATCTCGCTGGTCCCGGGGCAGCCGGGGGTCACCGGACTGCTGTTCATCCAGGTGCCGGAGGCCAAGTCCGGCAAGAGCCGGGTCCACTTGGACATCCAGCCGACCACCGGCACCCGCGACGAGAACGTGGAGCGGCTGCTCGGACTCGGCGCGAAACTGGTGTCCGACCAGCGCCGGCAGGACGGCACCGGCTGGGTCGTACTGGCCGACCTGGAGGGCAACGAACTCTGCATAGAGCGCAGCGCCGCGGAGCGCGCCGGGTCCTGACGCCGTGACCCCCCGGCCTGTCAGCAGCCGGTGGCGGTCCTCGCCGGGGCGGCGGCCGGCACCCAGGGCAGGGCGATCCACACGGTCTTGCCACCGTCCTCGGTCGGGCTGACCGAGAGCCGCCCGCCCGCCTCCGCGGCGAGCCAGCGGATGATGACCATCCCCCGGCCGTTGTCCTGCTGGACGGCGGCCGGGAGCCGCTTGGGCCAGCGCGGGTGGCTGTCGGTGACTCCGATGCGCAGCCATTCCTCGCGCTCCAGGCGGATGTCCACGGTGAAGGTCGGCGACTGGCCGAAGGTGTGCTGCACGGAGTTGGTGGCCAGTTCCGAGACGATGAGCCGGATGCTGTCGGCGGCCTCGCTCCCCTCGGACAGTCCCCACTCGCCCAGCACGTCCGCGACGTAGCGGCGGGCGGCCGCGACCGAGGCGGGATCGCTCGGCAGAGTGACGGATGCTTCCAGATGATCTGCCATGGCGACGGTCCCTTTCCCACCGGGGCGAAGCCGCCCCGGATCTGTGCTGGACGCCAGAGTGCCACCCATCGTCCTGCCGTTTCCGCCGATCCCTCAAGATATGCATATATCTGTCGCTCAATGCGGTGAACTCTGCTACGGAAGAGCGTATTTGGACGGCAGACTGGTGCGAGCTGTGCCGGTGGAAGGAGGCGGGTGTGCAGCATGGTCCCGCGGTGCGCCGACGCAAGCTCGGCGAGGAACTGCGTGCCCTTCGTGACCGGACCGGACTCACCAGCGGTGAGGCGGCCCGGCTGGCGGGTTGGCACCAGTCGAAGATCAGTCGTATCGAGACGGGGCGCAGCGGCGTCAAGGTGGAGGACATCCGGCTGCTGCTGGACGTGTACGGGGAAGACGTCGTCAGTGCGCAGCAGCGCGCCCTGCTGGAGGCCCTCTCGGCTTCGGCGGCGGGCCCGGCACCGGACGCCGACACCGGGCGCGGCCGCCAGTGGTGGCACGACTACCGGGGGCTGCTGCCGCAGGAGTACCGGGACTTCATCAGCCTGGAGGCCGGTGCCCGGTCGGCCCGCACCGTCGAGCTGTCGGTGGTGCCGGGACTGCTGCAGACCCCGGGGTACGCGCGGGCCGTGACCCGGGCCGCGCTGGGCGGGCTGCCGGAGCCGAAGGTGGACGCGCTGGTCGACGTACGGCTGGCACGTCAGTCCGTACTGCGGGCCGATCCGCCGCTGGAGCTGAGCGCGGTGCTGGACGAGGCGGTGCTGCGGCGCACGATCGGCGGGGCGGGGGTGATGGAGGAACAGTTGAGACACCTGGTGGAGGTGGCGCGTCTGCCCCAAGTGCGGCTTCAGGTACTGCCGTTCAGCGTGGGGGGACATCTCGGCCTCACCGGGCCGTTCGTCATCTTCTCATTTCCGAACATCGCCGATCTGGATGTGGTGGTACTCGACCATTTGACGAGTAGCCTCTATCTGGAGCGGAAGGAAGACCTTGAGGCGTACAGCGCCGCGTTCCGCACCATCCAGGCGCACGCCCTCCCGCCCCGCGATTCGTCGGATCTCATCAGCGCCCTCGCTGACGACGCGTAAGGAGGCACCTCCGTGTCCGCAACCCCCTTATCCACAGGCGGACTTCTGAACAGCGCGCGGTGGCGGCGAAGCAGCCGCAGCACCGGAATGAACAACTGTGTGGAAACGGCCGCCCTCGGCGGCGGTCTGCTCGCCGTCCGCGACTCCAAGCGGACGGACGGCCCGGCCGTGCTCTTCACCGGGCACGCCTGGGACGGCTTCCTCGTCTCCGTTCGTGCGGATCTTGAGACGTAGGCACGGCGCAGGCCGGGCCAAAAGCCGGGCCTGCCGGGCACAGCAAGGCGTGACAGAGCGGGAGCGCCCGTAACGGCTCCGTCTAGAGGTCCGTGGCTCCGGCCGGAGCGGTCCCCAGGATCGTCTCCACCGCACGGCCGATCTCCACCCCCGTGAGATCCGCCCGCGCGGTCAGTCGCAGCCGGGAGATGCCGTCCGGCACCGACGGCGGCCGGAAGCACCCCACGGACAGACCTGCCTCGCGGCAGTCGGCGGCCCAGCGCAGTGCCGCCGAAGCCGACGGGGCCCGTACCGACACCACGGCCGCGTCCGGCCGGGCCGCGGTCAGGCCGGACGCGGTGAGCCGCCCGTGCAGTTCGGCGGCCACCTCGCGGGCGCGGTCCGCGCGCTCCGGTTCCCGCTGGAGCAGGCGCAGGGCGGCCAGTGCGGCGCCCGTCGCGGCCGGGGCCAGCCCGGTGTCGAAGATGAAGGTCCGCGCCGTGTTGACCAGGTGCCGGATCACCTTGGCCGGGCCGAGCACCGCCCCGCCCTGGCTGCCCAGGGACTTCGAGAGGGTCAGCGTCGCGACCACCCCGGGAGCCCCCGCGAGCCCGGCGGCGTGCAGCGCCCCGCGGCCGCCCTCGCCCAGCACCCCGAGGCCGTGCGCGTCGTCCACGAGCAGGGCCGCGCCCTCGGCCCGGCAGGCCTCGGCATGGGCCGCGAGCGGAGCGGCGTCCCCGTCGACCGAGAACACCGAGTCGGTGACCAGCAGCGCCCGCCCCCGGTGGGCGGCGAGCGTCTTGCGGGCGGCCTCCGGATCGGAGTGCGGGACGACGGCGGTCTCGGCGCGCGACAGCCGGCAGCCGTCCACGATCGAGGCGTGGTTGCCCGCGTCGGAGACCACCAGGGTGCCCCGGTCGCTGAGCGCGGTGACGGCCGCCAGGTTGGCCGCGTATCCGGAGGAGAGCACCAGCGCCGCCTCGAACCCGCAGAAGGCGGCGAGCTCCCGCTCCAGCTCGGCGTGCAGTTCGGTGGTGCCGGTGACCAGCCGCGATCCGGTGGCCCCCGCGCCCCAGCGCTCGGCCGCCTCGCGCGCGCCCCGTACGGTCTCCGGGTGCCGGGACAGCCCGAGGTAGTCGTTGCTCGCGAGGTCGAGGAGCGGGGAGGACGCCGGGCGCGGACGCAGCGTCCGGACGAGTCCGGCCTGCTCCCTGGCCCGCTCCGCTTCGTCGATCCAGGAGAAGACGTCCACGGGGGCGGGGGTGTGCTGGTGCGGCATCGACGGTCCTCGAGTTTTTGTCGGCAGTCCACAGACCTGCCCGACCCTAACCGCACGTGACCCCTGCGTCAGGTGTGGCGATACACACACTCTCTTCCGGCCATGTTGTTCGATCTCTCCTTGGCCGGGAGTGCCCGGGTGGGACAGGATCGACAGCATGGACCTGCTGAACACCCTCGTGGACAAGGGGCTGCGGCGTGAGCTGCCGACCCGCGAAGAGGCACTCGCCGTGCTGGCGACCTCTGACGACGAACTGCTCGACGTGGTGGCCGCGGCCGGCAAGGTGCGCCGACAGTGGTTCGGCCGCCGGGTCAAGCTGAACTACCTGGTCAACCTGAAGTCGGGGCTCTGCCCCGAGGACTGCTCGTACTGTTCCCAGCGACTGGGATCGAAGGCCGAGATCCTCAAGTACACGTGGCTGAAGCCCGACGAGGCCTCCCAGGCCGCGGCCGCGGGCGTCGCCGGCGGGGCGAAGCGGGTGTGCCTGGTGGCGAGCGGGCGCGGTCCGACGGACCGCGACGTGGACCGTGTCGGCAAGACGATCGCGGCCATCAAGGAGCAGAACGAGGGCGTCGAGGTGTGTGCCTGCCTCGGCCTGCTGTCGGACGGCCAGGCCGAGCGCCTGAAGGACGCGGGTGCGGATGCCTACAACCACAACCTGAACACCTCCGAGGCCACGTACGGCCAGATCACCAAGACCCACACCTACGCGGACCGGGTCGACACGGTGCAGAAGGCGCACGCCGCCGGCCTCTCGGCCTGCTCGGGCCTGATCGCGGGCATGGGCGAGAGCGACGAGGACCTCGTCGACGTCGTCTACGCGCTGCGCGAGCTCGACAGCGACTCGGTCCCGGTCAACTTCCTGATCCCCTTCGAGGGCACCCCGCTCGCCAAGGAGTGGAACCTCACCCCGCAGCGCGCCCTGCGCATCCTCGCGATGGTCCGCTTCGTCTGCCCCGACGTCGAGGTCCGCATCGCGGGCGGCCGCGAGGTGCACCTGCGCACCCTGCAGCCGCTGGCGCTGCACGTGGCGAACTCGATCTTCCTCGGCGACTACCTGACCAGTGAGGGCCAGGCCGGACAGGCCGACCTCGACATGATCGCGGACGCCGGTTTCGAGGTGGAGGGCGCCGGTACGACGACCCTGCCCGCGCACCGCGCCGACGTCGCGGCGGCGGCCACCGGGGGCTGCGGTTCGAAGAGCACCGGCGCCTCGGGCTGCGGCTCTTCGGACTCCGGCGCCTCGCTCTGCGGCTCTTCCGCCACGGCGGACGAGGCCGGCTGCGGTTCGGCGTGCGGCGGCTGCTCGGGGCACGCCGGGCACGAGGCCCCCGTAGCGGCCTCCGTGGCCGCATCCGTAGCCGCTCCGGCCGAGGGACCCGTACCGGCTCAGGCCGAAGCGGGCGAGGTCCGGCCCGGTCTGGTGGCGGTGCGCCGCCGCGGTGCGGGAACGGATCTCGCGCCCAATGCCTGACCAGCACCCCGCGCACGACCCGCTCCACTCGCCCGACGCGCTGCCGGCCGCCGAACTGCTCGCGCTGGACCGGCAGCACGTCTGGCACCCGTACGGCCCGATGCCCGGACGCCAGGAGCCGCTCGTCATCGCCTCCGCCTCGGGGGTCCGCCTGCGGCTGGCCGAGCCTTCGCAGGGGCACGACGAGCTGGTCGACGGCATGTCCTCCTGGTGGTCGGCCATCCACGGGTACAACCACCCGGCGCTGAACGAGGCCGTGACCGGCCAGCTCGGCCGGATGTCGCACGTGATGTTCGGCGGACTCACCCACGAGCCCGCCGTCCGGCTGGCCGCCAAGCTCGTCGAGCTCACCCCGGCCGGCCTGGAGCACGTCTTCCTCGCCGACTCGGGCTCGGTCTCGGTCGAGGTCGCGGTGAAGATGTGCCTCCAGTACTGGCGTTCGGTGGGGCGCCCCGAGAAGAGCCGCCTGCTCACCTGGCGCGGCGGCTACCACGGGGACACCTGGCAGCCGATGGCCGTCTGCGACCCCGAGGGCGGCATGCACGAGCTGTGGTCGGGCATCCTCCCGCGCCAGCTCTTCGCGGACGCCCCGCCGAGCGGCTTCTCCGCGCCCGTGGAGGAGTCCTACGCCGCCCACCTGCGCTCCCTGTTCGCCGCGCACCGGGACGAACTGGCGGCCGTGATCGTGGAGCCGGTGGTCCAGGGCGCGGGCGGCATGCAGTTCCACAACCCGGGCTACCTACGGGTGCTGCGGGAGCTGTGCGACGAGTTCGACGTGCTGCTGATCCTGGACGAGATCGCCACGGGCTTCGGCCGCACGGGCGCGCTGTTCGCGGCGGACCACGCCGGGATCACCCCGGACGTGATGTGCCTGGGCAAGGCGCTGACCGGCGGGTACCTCACCCTGGCCGCGACGATCTGCACGGAGCGGGTCGCGGACGGGATCTCGCAGGGCGAGGTCCCGGTCCTGGCCCACGGGCCGACCTTCATGGGCAACCCGCTGGCCACCGCGGTGGCCCTGGCCTCCATCGACCTGCTGCTCGGCCAGGACTGGCAGGGCGAGGTCAAGCGCATCGAGGCGGGCCTGCTGGAGGGCCTGGCCCCGGCCGCGGACCTGCCGGGCGTACGGGAGGTACGGGTCCTGGGCGCGATCGGCGTCATCCAGCTCGACCACCCCGTCGACATGGCCCGCGCCACCGCGGCGGCGGTCCGGGAGGGCGTCTGGCTGCGCCCGTTCCGGGACCTGATCTACACGATGCCGCCGTATCTGACGGGTGACGCGGACGTGGCCCGCATCTGCAGGGCCGTGGTCGCGGCCGCGAAGGAGGCCTGACATGGCGGTGCTGATGGTCTCGGGAACGGGAACCGAGATCGGCAAGACGGTCGTCACCTCGGCCGTCGCGGCGGCCGCCCTCGCGGCGGGCCTCTCGGTGGCCGTGCTCAAGCCGGCCCAGACGGGCGTCGGCCCGGACGAGCCCGGCGACGCGGCGGAGGTCGGCCGGCTGGCGGGCTCCGCGGTCACCACGAGGGAGCTCGCCCGCTACCCGGAGCCGTTGGCCCCGGACACGGCGGCCCGGCGCGCGGGTCTTCCGACCGTGCCCCCGGAGCGGATCGCGGAGGCGGCCCGCGAGCTCGCCCTCTCCCACGACCTGGTCCTGGTCGAGGGCGCGGGCGGCCTCCTGGTCCGCTTCGACGAGGCCGGCCACACCCTGGCGGACGCGGCCCGCCTGCTCGGTGCTCCGGTGCTGATCGTGGCTCCGGCGGGCCTCGGCACGCTCAACTCCACCGCCCTGACGGCCGAAGCCCTGCGGTCCCGCGGCCTCGCCTCCCCGGGCGTGGTGATCGGCAGCTGGCCGGCCGAACCGGACCTGGCGTCCCGCTGCAACCTGGCCGACCTGCCCTCGGTCTCCGCACTCCCCCTCCTGGGCGCGGTCCCGGCCGGCGCGGGCACCCTCCCGCCGGCCGCGTTCCGCACCTCGGCGCCCGGCTGGCTCGGCGCCCCCCTCCACGGCACCTGGTCGGCACCGGCCGGCTGACCCCGCGTCCACGGGCGGCGAGGCTCCGTACGGTGCCCCGCCCCGTCCCCCCGGTCGGTGCGGCCGGACGGGGGAACGGGTGGTGCCGTGCGGTCACCCGGCGGTGTCGTGTCGGGCACTCGCGGCGGGGCGGATGAGTATCGGGGGGTGGGCTTCCTCGTGCCGGTCCTCTTCGCGCTGTTCGCGGCGCTCAGCAACGCGCTCGCGACCGTGCTCCAGCGGCGGGCGGCGCTCATCGTGCCGCAGAGCGAGGGCTTCCGCTTCGGGCTGGTGCTCGACCTGCTGCGGCAACCGCTGTGGATCGGCGGGATCCTGGCCGTGATCGCGGCCGGCGCCGGACAGGCCGTGGCGCTGGCCACGGGCCCGCTGACCCTCGTACAGCCCCTGTTCGTCCTGGAGCTGCCGCTCGCCCTCCTGATCGCCTCGCTGGTGACCCGGACCCGGATGCCGGGGCCGCTGTGGCTCGCCGTGGGAGCAGTGGTGGCCGGACTCGGGATCGTGCTGGTGGCCGCCTCACCGACGGGGAACCGTACGGACGTCCCGGCCGACCGGTGGGTCATGGCCCTGGCGGCGTGCGCCGTGGCCGTGGCGGTGCTCGGCGTGGTCGGCCTGCGGCGGCGGCCCGGCCGGATGCGGGCCGGATGCCTCGGCGCGGCCACCGCCGTCTGCTACGCGCTGACCGCCGCGCTGATGAAGTCGGCCATGCACGTGCTCGACGAAGGCGGCATCGGCGCCTTCCTGCGCACCTGGGAGACCTACGGCTTCGCCGCGACCGGCATCTGCGCCCTCCTCCTCCTCGAACACGCCATGCAGGGTGGCCCGCTGGTCGCCTCCCAGCCCGCGCTGACGCTCGGCGACGCGGGCGTCAGCGTCGCCCTGGGAGTGCTGCTGTACGAGGAACACCTGCGGACCCACTGGTGGCTGCTCCCACAGCTGCTGGGCCTGTCCCTGATCTGCTCCGGAGTCCTCGCCCTGGCCAGGCACAGCGCGGGGACCGACGTCGACACGACGTAAGAGGCCGGCTCCGGCCCGAAGACCAGCCGACTCCGGCCCGAAGACCAGCCACCTCCACGGCGGCAACGCCTCCGCGTGCCAGCAGCCTCCGGGGCGCCAGTCGCCCCGACAGGTCAGCGGCCTCCACGGGCCCAGTCGCCCCCGCAGGGTCAATGGCCTCCGCGGGGCTCCAGGCAGCCGCCCTCGACGTACATTCCGTGGGCCTCCACGGTCACCGGCGGACCCAGCCGGCCCGTCACGCACGGGCCGCTCTCGGGGACCGACAGGACGAACGAGACGTTCACCGACCCGGTTCCGTAGACGCCACCGCTGTCGAACCCGTACCCCAGCTCGGTCAGGACCGCGCGGACCTCCTCCGAGGTGCGCGGCGCGCCCTTCCCGCCGGAGCCGCCCGTCACCGCCGCCTTGATCCGTGCGGCGTGCGCGTCCCCCCGGCACCGGGCCCCGGGGGTGAGCCGCGCCTGCTGTTTGAAGGCGTGGTTCTCCGCGTACTTGCGTGCCTCGGGATCCGCGGGCAGTTCCCCCGCCGTGGCCTCGGGGCTCGCTCCGGCCTCCCCCACGTCCGCGCACCGCGCCGCGATCCCGGGGAACAGCTTGTCGTGGCGCGCGACCGCGGCCGCCGCCTGGGCCGCGTAGTCCACGGAGGGGGTCACGGACGGCGCCGGGGGCTCCTCCGGATCTCCCGCCCCCGCCCCCGCGGTCCTCGTGCCGCAGCCGGTCAGCGCGATCACCGCGGCGGCGAGGAACAGGGCTGCGACCCGGGTGCCGGCGCCCGCGCGAGTGCGGGGTGTCACGCCGTCTCCACGAGCGGCTTGACCCAGCGCCGCCAGTGGTCCTCGCGGTGGTAGCCGGCGGCGGCCCACGCACGCTGCGCGCGCTCGTTCGCTTCGAGGACCATCGCGTCACCGCGGCGGCCCCCGACGGCGACGAAACGCCGTTCGGCCGCTTCCAGGAGCGCCGTGGCGATCCCCTGGCGCCGACGGGACGGCAGTACGGCGAGCCGGTACAGGGACGCCCGCCAGCCGTCCCAGCCAGCGATCACGGACCCGACCAGGACCCCGTCGCACTCCGCGAGGATCAGCGCCTCGGGATCACGGGTGACGAGCCGGGTCACTCCGTCCGCGTCGTCCGTGATCGACGTGCCCTCCGCCGCTTCCTTCCAGAAGGCGAGCACGGTCTCGGCATCGGCCGGCACCGCGGCCCGTATGTGCAGATCGGTCATGCCCGGGAGCCAAGCACGACCGGCCGGTGGCCCGCCACCGACTTCCGCCCGGGACGAACCGGGTGGGTGCACCCGCGCCCATCTCCCGGACGCCGGAGCAGGTTCGATGCGAAGATCGTTCACATACGGCCCCACCACACGCCCCCACCACACGGGCCCACACGACCTCGCCGTACGGTCCCGCCGTACGGCCCACCCAAAGGAATGATCCGCCCACTTTGCCCTTCCTTTACCATGTAGGCAGCTGTTCCCCTCCTCCCCTCGAACGAAAGGTGTGAGCGTCCGTCCATGGGCGAGCCTCCCAGTCCCCTCCCTTCCCGTCCGCGACAGCGCGCGACACCCCTCCTCCTGGCTGATCATGGGACGGAGGTGAAGGACCGATGACCGAAGTGCTCCTGCTCGTCGTGGCGCTGCTGCTCTGCCTTGCCTGCGGAGTCTTCGTCGCGGCCGAGTTCTCGCTGACCACCATCGAGCGCAGTGAACTGGAACGGGCCGTCCAGCGCGGCGAGCGCGGCGCCGACAGCGCCCTGGCCGCGGTCCGCAGCCTGACGTTCCAGCTCTCCGGCGCCCAGCTCGGCATCACGGTGACCGGCCTGGTCATCGGCATGATCTCCAAGCCCTCGATCGCCGCCCTCCTCAAGGGCCCCTTCGAGGCCATGGGGCTGTCCGCCGGAGCCGCGTCCTCCACCGCCCTGATCCTCGGCACCGTGCTGTCGACCATCGTCCTGATGGTCGTGGGCGAGCTCGTGCCCAAGAACTGGGCGATCTCCTCCCCGCTGGCCGTCGCCAAGCGGGTCGCCACCTTCCAGCGGGTCTTCAGCCGTGCCTTCAGGCCCCTCATCAGCCATCTGAACACCACGGCGAACCACATGGTCCGCCGGTTCGGCATGGAGCCCGCCGAGGAGCTCGCCTCGGCGCGCACCCCGCAGGAGCTGGCGGCCCTGGCCCGGCACTCCGCGAGGGCGGGCGCCCTGGAGAAGGACACCGCCGAACTGTTCATGCGGACCTTGAACCTCGCCGACCTGACCGCGGAGAACGTCATGACCCCGCGGGTCCAGGTCACCGCCCTGGAGCTGCAGACCACCGCCGAGGACGTGGCGAACGCGACGCTGGCCACCGGACTGTCGCGCTTCCCCGTCTACCGGGGCAACCTCGACAGCGTCGTCGGCACCGTCCACATCAAGGACGTACTGGCGCTGCCCGCCGAGGAGCGCCACAACCACCCCGTGTCCTCGCTGCTGCGCGAACCCCTCCTCGTACCGGAGTCGCTGACCGTGGACCGGCTGCTGGACCGGCTGTCCGGGAAGCAGACGATGGCCGTGATCATCGACGAGTACGGCGGCACGGCCGGTGTGGCCACGCTGGAGGACATCGTCGAGGAGGTCGTCGGCGAGGTCCGCGACGAGCACGACCCGCACGAGACCCCCGACCTGGCCCCGGCCGGGGAGGACGCCTCCGGGCGCGCCCTGTTCTCCGCGGACGGGTCCGCGCGCACCGACCAGCTCGAGCGGATCGGGCTGCGCGTGCCGGACGGCCCGTACGAGACGCTGGCCGGCCTGATAGCGACCGAGCTGGGGCGGATCCCGCTGGTCGGCGACAGCCTGGAGCTCGACGGCTGGCGGCTGGACGTGGTGGATGCGAGCGGGCGGCGGGCCGCGCGGGTGCTGTTGCACGTGCCGGCCGGACCGACCCCCGGTGATGGTGTGGAGGAGGCCCGATGACCGCCGTCCAGTTGCTGATCGGTCTGGCGACCCTGGTCGTCAACGCCTTCTTCGTCGGCGCGGAGTTCGCCATGATCTCCGTGCGGCGCAGCCAGATCGAGCCGTACGCCGAGCAGGGCGACCGCAGGGCGCGCGCCGTGCTGTGGGGCCTGGAGCACGTGTCGGCGCTCATGGCGGCCGCCCAGCTGGGCATCACGCTGTGCACCCTGGTGCTGGGCGTGGTGGCCGAGCCGGCCATCGCCCACCTGCTGACCCCGGTGTTCGACTTCTTCGGGGTGCCGTCCGGGCTGACCCACGCGATCTCCTTCGTGGTGGCACTGGCCCTGGCCACGTACCTGCACATGCTCTTCGGCGAGATGCTGCCGAAGAACGTGGCCCTGGCCGAGCCGGTGCGGACCGCTCTGCTGCTGGGTCCGCCGCTGGTGACCCTGACCCGGGGGCTGAAGCCGGTGATCTTCGCGATCAACGCCTTCGCCAACGCCCTGCTGCGCCTGCTGCGGGTGGAGGTCAAGGACGAGGTCGCGGCGACCTTCTCGGACGACGAGCTGGCCCGGATCGTCAAGGACTCCAGCGACGCGGGACTCATCGACGACCGCGCGAGCGAGCGGCTGCACGACGCCCTGGAACTGGGGCGGCGGCCGGTGACCGATGTGGTGCTGCCCGCGGACCGGGTGGTTCCGGCCCGCGAGGGCATCACACCGGCCGGACTGGAGCGGCTGTCGGCCGAGTCGGGGTACTCCCGGTTCCCGATGATCGACGCACAGGGCCGGATCCTGGGGTACCTGCACGTCAAGGACGCTCTGGACGCGGCCGAGCGGGACGAGCCCTTCCCGGTCGGCGCGCTGCGGACGATCGCGCAGGTCCGGGCGGAGACCCCGCTGGACGACGTGCTGACCGCGATGCGGCGCAGCCGTACGCACCTGGCGGCGGTGCTCGGGCCGGACGGGGTCATGACGGGCCTGGTCACGATGGAGGACGTGCTGCGGGAGCTGTTCGGCAGGCCCGCTTCGGCGTAGCGGGGCGCGGTGCGCCCGGCTCCCCCGGTCCCGCGTGCGGGGCCGGGGTACCGGGCGGTAGCATCGCTCCCGCCATGGAGATGAATGTGCGGTACACCAGTTTCGTCGCGGTCGGCGACTCCTTCACCGAGGGCATGTCGGACCTGCTCCCCGACGGCTCCTACCGGGGCTGGGCCGATCTGCTCGCCGACCGCCTCGCCGCCCGCGAGCCGGGCTTCCGCTACGCGAACCTCGCGGTCCGCGGCAAGCTGATCGGGCAGATCGCCGGGGAGCAGGCGCCCGCGGCCGCCGAGATGGGCGCGGACGTGGTGGCCCTGGTCGGCGGGTTGAACGACACCCTGCGCCCCAAGGTGGACATGGGCCGGGTACGCGGACACCTGGAGGAGGCCGTCGGCCTGCTGGCGCCCTCCTGCGGAACGCTGGTCCTGATGCGCTCGCCGGGCCGCAGCGGCCCCGTGATGGAACGCTTCCGCCCGCGCATGGAGGAGCTCTTCGTCATCATCGAGGAGCTCGCCGCGCGGCACGGCGCCCTCGTGGTCGACCTGTACGGGTCCTCCGCGCTCGGCGATCCGCGGATGTGGGACGTGGACCGGCTGCACCTGACGGCCGAAGGCCACCGCAGGGTCGCGGAGGCGGTCTGGCAGGCTCTGGGCCTGCCGGCCGAGGCGGACTGGAGCGCCGCACTGCCGCCCACCGCCCCTCCGGGCTGGGCCGCGCGCCGCTCGCAGGACCTCAGCTTCGCCCGGCAGCACCTGCTGCCCTGGGTCGGCCGCCGTCTGACGGGCCGCTCCAGCGGGGACGGCCGGCCCGCCAAGCGCCCGGAACTCCTGCCGTACGAGGCTCCGCCGGTCGACCGGCTCGTCTAGTGCTGTGGCCGGGAAGGTTTGCCGGGTCGCGGCGTCCGGTGCGGTGCATCGCAAGGCCGTGGCCGGGAAGGTTTGCCGGGTCGCGGCGTCCGGTGCGGTGCATCGCAAGGCGGAGGGCCACGGCTCGTACCGGACGTACTTCCGTGGTCCGACAACGCGGCGAGGTGCCGTGCCGGGCGTCGCGACCCGGTGAACCTTCCCGGTCACAGCACTAGCCCGCGGGGGCCCGCGCCCGCCCCTCGTCCGCCCCTGCGCCCTCTCGTAGCAAGGCACAATCCCGGCCGGGTCCCCTACCTGCGTAAACGCACAGCCGAGGCCCAAGTAGAATCCCTCCACGTGACTGCCAAGCCCCGCATCCCCAATGTCCTGGCCGGCCGCTACGCCTCCGCGGAGCTCGCCGTCCTGTGGTCCCCCGAGTACAAGGTGACGCTGGAGCGGCGGCTGTGGCTCGCCGTGCTCCGCGCCCAGAAGGATCTCGGCATCGAGGTCCCCGACGAGGCCCTCGCCGACTACGAGCGCGTCCTGGAGACCGTCGACCTCGCCTCCATCGCCGAGCGCGAGAAGATCACCCGGCACGACGTGAAGGCCCGCATCGAGGAGTTCAACGCCCTCGCCGGCCACGAGCACGTCCACAAGGGCATGACCTCCCGCGACCTCACCGAGAACGTCGAGCAGCTCCAGATCCGGCTCTCGCTGGAACTGGCCCGGGACCGCACGGTCGCCGTCCTCGCCCGCCTCGGCAAGCTGGCCGGCGAGCACGCCGAGCTGGTCATGGCCGGCCGCTCCCACAACGTCGCCGCTCAGGCGACCACCCTGGGCAAGCGCTTCGCCACCGCCGCCGACGAGCTGCTGGTCGCGTACGGCCGCCTGGACGACCTGCTGACCCGCTACCCCCTGCGCGGCATCAAGGGTCCGGTCGGCACCTCGCAGGACATGCTCGACCTGCTGGGCGGTGACGCCGCGAAGCTGGCCGACCTGGAGCAGCGGATCGCGGCCCACCTCGGCTTCGGCCAGGCCTTCACCTCGGTCGGCCAGGTCTACCCGCGCTCGCTCGACTACGACGTGGTCACCGCCCTGGTCCAGCTGGCCGCGGCACCCTCCTCCATCGCCAAGACGATCCGTCTGATGGCCGGCCACGAGCTGGTGACCGAGGGCTTCAAGCCCGGCCAGGTCGGCTCCTCCGCGATGCCGCACAAGATGAACACCCGCTCCTGCGAGCGCGTGAACGGCCTGATGGTCATCCTGCGCGGTTACGCCTCGATGACCGGCGAGCTGGCCGGCGACCAGTGGAACGAGGGCGACGTCTCCTGCTCCGTGGTCCGCCGGGTCGCGCTGCCCGACGCGTTCTTCGCTCTCGACGGTCTGATGGAGACCTTCCTGACGGTCCTGGACGAGTTCGGCGCCTTCCCCGCCGTCGTGGCCCGCGAGCTGGACCGCTACCTCCCCTTCCTCGCCACCACCAAGGTCCTGATGGGCGCCGTGCGGGCCGGGGTGGGCCGCGAGTCCGCCCACGAGGTCATCAAGGAGCACGCGGTGGCCTCCGCCCTCGCCATGCGCGAGCAGGGTGCCGAGCGCAACGAGCTGCTGGACAAGCTGGCAGCCGACGAGCGGATGCCGCTGGACCGGGCCCAGCTGGACGCCCTGATGGCCGACAAGCTGTCCTTCACCGGCGCGGCGGGCGACCAGGTCGCCGCGGTGGTCTCGCGCATCGAGCAGATCACCAAGGAGCACCCCGAGGCCGCGGGCTACACCCCCGGGTCGATCCTCTGACGCCCGAAGAGCTCGACTCCGCCCGTGACCGCGTCCTCCCGGACGTGGTCGCGGGCGGTCTTCGTGTCCTGTTCTGCGGAATCAACCCGGGCCTCCTCTCCGCCGCGACGGGCCACCACTTCGCCCGCCCCGGCAACCGCTTCTGGCCGGTCCTGCACCTCTCGGGCTTCACCCCGCGCCTCCTGTCCCCCGACGAGCAGGACGAGTTGCCGACGTACCGCCTCGGCATCACGAACGTCGTGGCCCGCGCCACGGCCCGAGCCGACGAGCTGAGCGCCGAGGAGTTCCGCGAGGGCGGCCGCATCCTGACGGCCAAGGTGGAACTCCTGCGCCCCCAGTGGCTGGCCGTGGTCGGCGTCACCGCGTACCGCACCGCCTTCGGCGAGCGAAAGGCCCAGATCGGCCCCCAGGAGCGCACCATCGGCGCCACCCGCATCTGGGCCCTCCCCAACCCCAGCGGCCTCAACGCCCGCTGGACCGCCGCCTCCATGGCTCAGGAGTACGCCCGCCTCCGCGCGGCCGCCGAGAACCCGGAGCCGGCCGACACCGGCCCCTAGAGCGCCCGCGCTTCCGGTCCGGAGAGCCGTCTATTCTCCGGGGATGATCACCAAGCCTGTAGAGCTCGTGATATTCGACTGCGACGGGGTTCTCGTCGACAGCGAGCGGATAGCCGCCCGCGTCCAGGTCGCCCTGGGAGCGGAGCTCGGCTGGCCCCTCACCGAGGCCGAGGTCGTCGAGCGGTTCATCGGGCGCTCCTCCGTCTCCATCCGCGAGCAGGTCACCGAACGGCTCGGTCCGGGGACGGCCGCCCTCTGGTGGGACCTGTTCGAGGAACGTCACCGGGAGGCGGTGGACCGCGGGCTGTCCCCCGTCGAGGGGCTGCCGGAGGCGCTCGACGCGATCGCCCTGCCGACCTGTGTCGCTTCCAGCGGCTCGCACGAGAAGATGCGCCACACCCTCGGCCGCACCGGCCTCTACGAACGCTTCGCGGGCCGCATCCACAGCGCCACCGACGTCGCCCGCGGCAAGCCCGCCCCGGACCTCTTCCTGTACGCCGCACAGCGTATGGGTGTGGACCCCGCCGCCTGCGCGGTCGTCGAGGACAGCCGTCCCGGCGTCCAGGCTGCCCGCGCCGCCGGGATGCGGGCCTTCGGCTACGTCGGCGGGCTGACCCCCGCCGAGCGGCTCGAAGGCCCCGGGACCGTCGTCTTCGACGACATGCGCGCTCTTCCCGGCCTCCTGGCCGACCACTGACCCCGCCGCCGGAGGCGGGGCCCGGTCGGCCGGTGCGGCGTCAGGCGTCCCGCCGCTGCACCGACACCCATCCGCCGGTCACCGCGACCAGCGTCCACAGGGCAAGCACCCCGAGACCGGCCCAGGGAGCGAGGCCCACCGAGGTGTCCAGCCGCATCATCATCTGACCGGCACGGTCCGGCAGGTACCCGGCGACGCCCTCGGAAGCCTGGCCGAGAACGAACGACAGGATCAGCACGAAGGGTATGAGCAGGCTCAGGACGGCCGAGGCACTGCGCAGCACCGCCGTCAGCCCGGCCGCCAACAGGGTCATCAGCGCGAGGTACACACCGCAGCCGAAGATCGCGCGGTAGGTGCCCGGGCTGCCCAGCTCCAGGGTGTAAGGACCCATGAAGGCCTGCCCGCCGAGAAAGGTGGCCACTGCGGTGAGCTGGCCGACCAGGAAGGCGAGTCCTCCCACCATGGCCATCTTCGACAGGTAGAGCCGTGCACGGTTCGGCACCGCGGTCAGCGACGTCCGCAGGGCGCTGTTGTAGAACTCCGAGGAGAGCGCGGTCGCGCCGAAGGCGAAGGCGGCTATCTGGCCGAAGTTGAGGCCATAGAAGGCCGCGAGGAGAGGGTCCTCCCCCATGCTGCCTTCCTCTGCCGTGCCGATCAGAGAGGCCGTCAGTACCTGAATGCCCACCGTGGCGGCGAAGATCGCCATCAGCGCCCCGAAGGGACCGCGCAGGGACCGTATCTTGATCCATTCCGAGTGCAGGACGGGGATGGTGGGCAGGGCGGTGCTCATGGGGAAGCCTCCTTGAAAGGGGTGGGTCAGCGGGTGGCGGCGAACTGGGCGCTGTCCGCGGTGAGGTCGAGGTAGGCCTGCTCCAGGGAGGCCCGCTCGTCGATCAGTTCCAGCATCGGAATGCCTTCACGGGCGGCGATGACGCCGAGTTGCTCGGCCTGCATGCCGTCCACGGTCCACCGCCCGCCCTCGGCGGTGACCAGTTCGAAGTCGTCCCGGGCCAGGGTGGCCCGGAGCCGGACGGGGTCCGTGGTGCGCAACCGCACCCTCGGGGTGCTGCGGGCGTCGATGAACTCCTCCATGGAAGTGTCGGCCAGCAGCCTTCCCTGCCCGAGGACGATCAGGTGGTCGGCGAGGGCGGCGGTCTCGGTCATCAGGTGACTGGAGACGAGGACCGTGCGCCCCTCGGCGGCCAGGCCGCGCATGAGCTCCCGGATCCAGATGATGCCCTCGGGGTCGAGGCCGTTGGTGGGCTCGTCCAGGAGCAGTACGTCGGGGTCTCCGAGCAGCGCGGCCGCTATGCCGAGACGCTGACGCATGCCCAGCGAGAAGGTCTTGATCCTCCGCTTGGCCGCCGAGGCTATCCCCGACTGCTCCAGGACCGCCTCCACCCGGCTCATCGGGATGCGGTTGGCCGCGGCGAGGAAGCGAAGGTGGTCCCGAGCCGTGCGGCCGCCGTGCGCCGACTGCGCGTCCAGCAGGGCCCCGACCTTGTGGAGGGGATCGGGGAGGTCCGCGAACCGCCGGCCGCCGATGGTGGCCGTCCCGGAGGTGATCCGGTCCAGGCCCAGCAGCAGCCTCATCGTGGTCGACTTCCCGGCCCCGTTGGGTCCGAGGAAGCCGGTGACGCGACCGGGCATGACATCGAAGGTGAGGTGGTCCACGGCCCGGGTGCGGCCGAATTCCTTGGTCAGTTCTCGGATCTCGATGCTGTTCATGTCTCAAGGTTGGCCGCCGGCCCCACCCCTCTTCCTCCCCCATGCGAGGGTTCCTTCTCCCCCACGTGGGGGAGGAGCCGCACCGCCCCGAACTGCAACGATGTGGGGATGGACCGACTGTTCCGCGCCGCGCTGCGCCCAGTGACCTACTCGCGCTGGGTGCATCTGTGCGTGCCCATGCTGATGCTGGCCATGTGGATGTTCATAGCGCCCGAGGCTCCGTGGGTGCCCATGCTGCTCGTGATACCGATGGGCCTGCTGCCCTGGATGCGACTGGCCGAGGGGCTCCAGGCGCAGTTCCTCCTCACTCCGCACGAGCGCAATTCCCAGGGCGGCCGGGAGGCCGAGGAGCAGAGTTTCAGCACCGTCGCCTCCAAGCGGTGGAGCGACCGGTGGCGGACCCTGTTGTGGCTGGAGATACGGCTCGTCGTCGGACTGGTCTCCATCTTCGCCACGGTGTGGCTGCCCGTCTTGACGATCCAGCTGATCAGGACCGGCCTCGGCGGGACGGTCACCGACGACAGGCTGGTGCCCGCCGGCCTCCCTGCCTGGGCGGCCTGGGGGCTGGCTCCGCTGCCGCTGATCCTGCTGATCGTCGTCGTGGTCCTGCTCGGCGACATGATCACGGCCATCGCCCGCCGGCTGCTGGGGCCTTCGGCGGCGGAGCGGCTCACCGCGCTGGAGGTGCGGACCGAGCAGCTGCTGGAGCGCACCCGCATCGCGCGGGAGCTGCACGACTCCATCGGCCACGCGCTGACCGTGGCGGTCGTCCAGGC
Source organism: Streptomyces sp. NPDC059957 (assembly GCF_042730015.1). Classification (NCBI taxonomy): domain Bacteria; kingdom Bacillati; phylum Actinomycetota; class Actinomycetes; order Kitasatosporales; family Streptomycetaceae; genus Streptomyces; species Streptomyces sp. NPDC059957. Next base: position 73,544 of record NZ_JBHWMB010000017.1, read on the forward strand.
GGGGGCCGCGCGGGCGGCGGGCGATCCGGAGTTCACGGACCGGGCGCTGAGCGCGATCGAGGAGACGGGCCGGGCCGCGCTGGAGGACCTGGACCGGGTGCTGCGTGTCCTGCGGGAGTCCGGCCAGCGGCCGTCCCAACGGCCCACCCTGGCGGAGGCCGACCGGCTGTTCGAGTCGGCGCGCGCTTCCGGCGCCACCGTCGACGCGCAACTGGTCGGCCCACTCGACCAGTTGCCCGACTCGGTGAGTCAGGAGGGGTACCGGATCCTGCAGGAGGCGCTGACGAACGTACTGCGGCACTGCGGTCCCGTACCGGTGCGGGTGCGGATCGGCATGGTCGCCGACCGGCTGGACCTGGAGGTGACCAATCCGCTCCCGGACCGGCCCTCCGTCATGACCGGCGGCGGCACCGGACTGCGCGGGATACGGGAGCGGGCCGCGCTGCTGGGCGGGGAGACCGAGACCGGGCCGCACAAGGGGGGTTGGAGGGTGCGTACGCGGCTGCCGCTGGAACGAATACGCTGACCGGATGCCGGTTACCGTACTGCTCGTCGACGACGAGCCCCTGGTGCGCGCGGGTCTGCGCGCCGTCCTGGACGCCCAGCCCGACATCGAGGTGATCGGCGAGGCCGCCGACGGCGCCGCGGTGGTCCCGCTGGTGCGGCAACTGCGCCCCGATGTCGTGGCGATGGACGTGCGAATGCCGCTGCTCGACGGGATCGAGGCGACCCGGGCGGTGCTGCGGAGCGTGGACTCGCCGCCGAAGATCCTCGTGGTCACCACCTTCGAGAACGACGAGTACGTCTACCAGGCGCTGCGGGCCGGCGCGGACGGGTTCCTGCTGAAGCGGGCACGCCCGTCGGAGATCGTGCACGCGGTCCGTCTGGTGGCGGAGGGCGAGACGCTGCTCTTCCCCGCGGCGGTCCGCTCGCTGGCCGCCGAGTACGGGAACCGCTCCGCGCGGACGGTACTGGAGCGGGCGGCACTGACCGAGCGTGAGGAGGCCGTGCTCCGGCTGATGGCGAAGGGGCTGACCAACGTCGAGATCGCCCGCGAGCTGATCGTCGGCACGGAGACGGTGAAGTCCCACGTCAGCGCGATCCTGGCGAAGCTGGGGGCGCGGGACCGGACCCAGGCCGTGATCACCGCGTACGAGTCCGGGTTCGTCGCTCCCGCGTGACCGGCCGACTGGGTCATCTGGGGAAGGGCTGATTCCGGCCGATGGGGGGCTGCTTCTCGCCGCCGCGCCCGGTGCGCAGTACGATCCGCCTGACAAGCTCGCTCGCTGGGAGGACACACGTTGGGGCAGCTGACCGGCGGGGACCCTTCACTGCTGCGACGGATCAACTCCGCCGTGGTGCTGCGGGCCCTGCGCGCGGCCGAAGCGCCGACGCTCACTGACCTCACCCGGGTCACCGGACTCTCGCGGCCCACCGTCGAGGGAGTCGTCGAAGGCCTCATCGGGACGGGCCTCGTCGTCGAGGCGGGCGCGGAGGAGGGTGCACGGCGTCAGGGACGCCCGGCCAGACGGTTCCGCTTCCGCGCGGAGGCGGGGCACCTGCTCGGCGTGGAGATCGGCGCGCACCGCATCGCGGTGCTGCTGTCCGGGCTGGACGGCCGGGTGATCGGCGCCGGTACCAAGGAGGTCGCCGAGACGGCCTCCGCCGACGAACGGCTCGAGCGGGTCCGCGGTGCGGTGGCCGACCTGCTGCGCCGCGCCGGGGTACCACGGGACTCCCTGCGGGCGGTCGGCGTCGGCAGCCCCGGGATCGTGGAGGCCGACGGCACCGTCCGCCTCGGCACGGCCCTGCCAGGCTGGACCGGGCTGCCGCTCGGGGAACGGCTCCGGCGCTCGTTCCGCTGCCCGGTGCAGGTGGAGAACGACGCCAACGCCGCGGCGGTCGCCGAGCACTGGAAGGGCGCCGCGACCGACACCGACGACATGGTCTTCGTGATGGCCGGGCTCAGCCCCGGGGCGGGCTCCCTGATCGGGGGCCGGCTGCACCGCGGGTTCGGCGGGGCGGCCGGGGAGATCGGCGCACTGCACCTGCTGGGGCGCGAGGTCACGCCCGAGAAGCTGCTCTCGACCAACGGCAAACCGCTCCACCCGCTGGACGAGCGCGCGGTGGCGGAGGTCTTCGCGATGGCCAAGCGCGGAGACGTGGGGTCGGTGGCGGCGGTGGAGCGGTTCATCCAGCGGCTGGTGCACGACGTGGCCGCGCTGGTCCTGGCGATGGATCCGGAGCTGGTCGTGGTCGGCGGCTGGGCGGCCGGGCTGGACGGGGTACTGGATCCCCTGCGCCGGGAACTGGAGCGGTACTGCCTGCGCCCGCCGCGCGTGGCGCTGTCCCTGCTGGGCGAGGCGGCGGTGGCCACGGGAGCGCTGCGGCTGGCGCTGGACCACGTGGAAGAGGAACTGTTCGCGGTGGAGAAGACGGTCACCGCCCGCCGCTGATCCCCTCCGGGGCCGGCACGGAGGGGATCAGCGCCGCCGCCGGTTCCTCCGGGCTGGCGACCCACACCCCGGTTCCTCCGGGCTGCCGACCCACACCCCGGTTCCTCCGGCTGCGGATCCGCATACACGCCACCGCTCAGGGCCCGGCGCCGGTCGGGGCTGCGGTTCGACGCTGATGGGTCACTGCAGGGCGAGGTCCCTTACCCGCCCTTCGCCCGTCCCCCCAGACTCCGTCCGGGGGGACCCCCGGCCGAACTCTGCCCGGACTCCGGCCCTCAAACGCCGGACGGGCTGAAAGCACTCGTCCGGGCTGCGCCCGTGCTCCTGGAACTCCGCCTGGTGGCCCGCCCGTCCACCGAGCGGGGCCACCACGTGGCGGCGGCCCCGGTCAGCAAGTGGTCAGGACGCGACCCGCGTGTCGTGGGTGATCTGCACGTCACCCGTGTCGCCGAAGGTCAGCCGGCAGGTGTCCGCCCGGTAGGTGGCCACCGATACGGCCGCCGTGCCCGCCACCGTGAAGTAGCGGGTGGTGACGAGCAGGACCGGGGCGCCGGGCAGGCGGTCCAGTTCCTTCGCGTCGTCGGCGCGGGCGGAGCCGAGCTCCACGGAACGGTCCTGGCCGTCGAGGACCAGCTTCTGCAGCTCGCGCATGACGGCGCGGGCACGCGCCGGACCGGCCGGGGCGTCGATCGCGGAGAGGCCCGGCACCGAGGAGGCCGGCACGTACAGCAGCTCGGCGGCGAGGACCTGGCCCTGCTCGACGCGTGTCCGGCGCACCGCGAGCACCAGCTCGCCGGGGGCGGTCCCGAGGAGCTTCAGGATGGCGGGGCTAGGCGCGGCCTCCGCCGCGTCCGCCGGTTCCCACCCGTCGACGCTCTCGCCGGGCCAGCTGTGCTGCGCACTGCCGACGTCGACGCCCACGCGCGGCGGGGCGACGGTGGTGCCGACGCCGCGGCGGCGCTGGAGGCGGCCTTCGAGCTCGAGCTGCTCCAGGGCCTGGCGCAGGGTCGCCCGGGCGACACCGAAGCGGGCGGCGAGCTCGCGCTCGTTCGGCAGGACCTCGCCCACGGCGAAGTCCTGGTCGAGCGCCTCACTGAGGACGGTCTTGAGGTGCAAGTACTTCGGCTCCGGCACCGTTTCGAGCTGCGTGGTCCCCACCCTGACTCCTCCTGCTATCGCCGCACTCGCCGTGTTCCAGCGGGAGTTCCGCGCCTTTGTTTATTAAAGGTTCCTGCACTATGCCTGCGACGATAGGACGGCGCACCCCCTTGGTCAAGACCAATGCTCATCACTTTGTCGGGCAGATCGGTCATATGCATCAAGCTGTTCACGGGATGTTCGTGAGCACCGCGGAAAGCGCACGGAAGACGTCACGGAAGCCACCCCGAGGAGCACTCCGAAAGCCACCTCGAAGGGCGCCTCCAAGAGCACCCCGAAAGTCGCCGCGAACCCGAAGTCCCGCCCCCAGGGGCTACCGGGCGGTAACCGGCCGGGAGACACTACTGACAAGCCGTCTCACACGGTCGCCGAAGCCGCCCGACCCCCGACGAGGAGCAGCATGACCGCCACGGTCTCCTTCACGATCGATTCGCCGCTGGGCCCCCGCACCACCACCGCCGCCTACGAGCGCAAGGGTGCGGGCGAGCCGCTCCTGCTGCTGCACGGCATCGGCCACCACCTCCAGGCCTGGCATCCGGTGACCGACGTCCTGGCCGCCGAGTACGACGTGATCGCCGTCGACCTGCCCGGCTTCGGCGTCTCGGAGCCGCTGCCGCACGGGGTTCCGTACGATCTGGGCACCGTCGCTTCGGCACTGAGCGCGCTCTGCACGGCGCTCGGCATAGAGCGGCCGCACGTCGCGGGCAACTCCCTCGGCGGGCTGCTCGCCCTGGAGATGGGGCGCGCCGGCCTGGCGCGCTCGGTCACCGCCCTCTCCCCCGCCGGGTTCTGGACGGAGGGGGAGCGCCGCTACGCCTTCACCGCACTGCGCGCGATGCGCGTCGGCGCCGGGGCGCTGCCCCGCTCCGCAGTGGAACGGCTCGCCCGCAGCGCCACCGGACGCGCCGCGCTCACCGGCAGCATCTACGCACGCCCGGGCCGGCGTTCGCCCGGCGCCGTGGTCGCCGAGACCCTCGCCCTGCGCGATGCCTCCGGCTTCGAGCAGACCCTGACCGCGGGCGGCTCCGTACGGTTCACCGCGGATCTGCCGGGCCTGCCCGTCACCATCGCCTGGGGCAGTCGCGACCGACTGCTCCTGCGCCGCCAGGGCGTCCGTGCGAAGCACACCATCCCCGGCGCCCGCCTCGTCCGGCTCCCCGGCTGCGGCCACGTCCCCATGAACGACGACCCGGCCCTGGTCGCCCGCGTCATCCTGGACACAACCAGGCTCGCCCGATGAGGTCTTGACGAGGCGTCAGCCGTCCGCATCAGTGTTCACGCATGGTTCGCGTGCGCGACGCGGGCGGTCCGGTGTGCCGCCGGTGTACGGCGGCACACTGGTCCGGCCCGTCCCCGCCGGCCTCTGGAGACGCACCGATGGCACCTCTGCCGCACACCCGACGCTCCCTGCTCGGCGGTTCCCTCGCCGTCCCGGTGGGCCTCGCCCTGTCCAGCGCCCTGACGGGCGCCCTGACCACTCCCGCCCACGCGGCGGCGCCCGCCTTCGCCCGCTCGGGCCGCCCCAACGCCTTCTGGGGTGTCCAGTCCGGCGAGATCACCGCCCACTCGGCCACCGTCTGGACGCGTTCCGACCGCCCCGCGTGGATGTACGTCGAGACCTCCCCGAGCGAGTCGTTCCGCTATGCCGTCCGCCGCCACCGCGGCCCGCTGCTCGGCCCGGACACCGACTTCACGGGCACCACCACCCTGCGCGAGCTCCCTCCCGGGCAGCAGATCCACTACCGGGTGCTCCTCGCCGACCCCGACGATCCGCGCCGCACCGGCGAGCCGGTCCACGGCACCTTCCGCACCACCCCCGCCTCCCGCCGCCGCGACGTGCGCTTCCTGTGGTCCGGAGACCTCGCCGGTCAGGGCTGGGGCATCAACCCGGAGCTCGGCGGCTACCGCGTCTTCGACGAGATGCGCCTGCGGGACCCCGACTTCTTCCTCTTCAGCGGGGACACCATCTACGCCGACGGGCCGATCCAGGCCTCCGTACCGCTGCGCGACGGAACCCTGTGGCACAACGTGACCACCGAGGAGAAGGCGAAGGTCGCCGAGACCCTCGCCGAGTTCCGGGGCAACTTCCGCTACAACCTGCTCGACGGCAACCTGCGCGATTTCAACGCCCAGGTGCCGGTCCTCGCCCAGTGGGACGACCACGAGGTCCGCAACAACTGGTACCCGGGACAGATCCTCGACGACCCCCGCTACACCGTGAAGGACGTCGACACCCTCGCCGGCCGGGCCCGCCGGGCCTTCGGCGAGTACTTCCCCGTCACCGACCTGCGCGGCGGCCGCGCCGAGGGCCGGATGTACCGGGTGATGCGCTACGGCCCGCTGCTCGACATGTTCGTCCTCGACATGCGCACCTACCGCGACGCCAACTCCCCCGGCCGCCAGACCGACGACCCCATCGGCATCCTCGGCCCCGAGCAGCTGGCCTGGATCAAGCGCGAGCTGTCGCGCTCCCGCGCCACCTGGAAGGTCATCGCCGCCGACATGCCGCTGGGCATCGTGGTGGCCGACGGGGCCGCGAACTTCGAGGCCGTCGCCCAGGGCGACCCTGGCGCACCGCTCGGACGCGAGCTGCAGATCGCGGAACTACTGCGCCACATCAAGCACCAGCGCATCACCGGCACCCTCTGGCTCACCGCCGACGTGCACTACACGGCCGCGAACCACTACGCGCCCGAGCGGGCCGCCTTCACCGACTTCGCACCCTTCTGGGAGTTCGTCTCCGGACCCATCGGCGCGGGCGGCTTCCCCTCCGGCCGGCTGGACGCCACCTTCGGCCCGGAGATGGCGTACGTCCAGTCCGCGCCCTTCGCGAACATGTCCCCGTCCGAGAACCCCCCGTACTACGGGGAGGTCGAGATCGACGGGGACGGCGGCGAGCTCACCGTCCGGCTGCGCCGCCAGGGAGGCGGCGTACTCTTCACCCGGACCCTGCAGCCCGGACGGGTGGGGCAGTAGGCGGGCCGGCGGACGGCGGCAGCAAGCGGGGCGGCAGGCGGCGGCAGCAAGCGGGTCGGCAAGTGGATCAGCAGGCAGGAGCCGCCGAGAGCCGCCCGCCGTCGCGCCGGGATCTGAAATCAGCCGGAAAACAGGGCGAAATCGGCCAGATGGATCCTTAACCAGTCGGTCACAGATCGTTCGTGATCACGCAACACCCCTGCGTCACAGTGGTCTGCATGACTGAGCGTATTCCTGCCCCTGCCCAGCGTCCCCACCGCCACCACTGGCGCCGCGACGTCGTCGAGCTCGCCGCTCTCTTCTGCGCCGTCGCGGTCGCCGACGCCATCGCCAATCTCGTGGTGCACGGCCCCCGCGGCCCGGTCCTGCTCGTGGCCTCGGCCGTCGCGCTCCTGGTCACGGCGGCGTTCCACACCTGGTGGGCACGCCGCCACAGCCATGCGCCCCCGCCCACGGACACCGCGCCCGCGGACCCGGCCACGGGAACGGCGGCGGCCCTGGCCACAGACGGTGCGGACGACGGTACGGACACGGCGCCGGCCTCCACCCTGTGGCGGATGCGGACGACCGTGCGCGACGAGCCCGGCAGCCTCGCCGCGCTCTGCACCGCACTCGCCCGGAGCGGGGTCGACATCCTGACCCTGCAGACGCACCCGCTCCCCGAGGGCGGCACGGTGGACGAGTTCCTGCTGCGCGCCCCGCAGCAGCTGCCCTCCGCGGACCTCACCAGGGCCATCTCCGGCGCCGGCGGCCACAGCACCTGGATCGAGCGCGCCGACGCGCACGACCTGGTCGACACCCCGACCCGCGTCCTGGGGCTGGCCACCCGCACCGCACTGGACGCCGCCGAGCTGCCGCTCGCCCTGCGCCAGTTGCTCGGCCGCTGCACCATTCACTCGATCCCGGCGACCACCCTCTCCGGGCGCCCCAACGCCGGCGCCGACGCGCCCGTCGAAGGCGTCCTGGAGGCCACGGTCATGAAGCTGCGCGACCCTTCCGGCGGTGCGATCACCATCGAGCGGCCCTACCTGCCCTTCACCCCGACCGAGTTCGCCCGCGCCCGCGCGCTCGTCGAGCTGGACGCCCGGCTCGGACCGCGGGTGCCGCGGAGCCGCGACGTACTGACCCTCCCCGAGGGCAACGAGATCACCGTCCGCCGCGCCGACGGCTCCGACCTGCCCGCGGCCCGCGCCATGCACGACCGCTGCTCCGAGCGCACCCTCGGCCTGCGCTACCACGGCCCCGTCGCCGACGCCGACCGGTACCTCGGCCACCTGCTGAGCCCGCGCTTCGGCCGCACCCTCGCCGCGACCACCGCCTCGGGCAAGCTCGTCGCCCTCGGCCACCTGCTCTGGGACGGCGACGAGACCGAGGTGGCGCTGCTCATCGAGGACGACTGGCAGCGCCGCGGCATCGGCTCCGAGCTGCTGGGCCGGCTGATCGGGATGGCCGTCGAGGCCGGATGCGACAGCGTGTACGCCGTCACCCAGGCCCAGAACACCGGCATGGTCGCCGCCATGCGCGGTCTCGGCCTCCCCCTCGACTACCAGATCGAGGAGGGCACCCTGGTGATCACGGCCCGGCTGGACGCGACCCCGGTCAGCTCCCGGCTGCCGTACGAGCTCCCGGGCGAATCCCGCGGCCTGCCCCGCGGCCGGCAGTGACCTGCACGGCGGCCGCCCCGGCCCGCTCCTGAACGGGCACGCACTCCATCGCCCGGTCCGGCGCCCGGTCCAGCGCCCGGTCCAGATCGGCCAACAGGTCGTCCACGTCCTCCAGCCCGACCGACCGACCGACATGCGCAGCAGCCGGTCGCTCACGCCCGAGGCGCGGGCTGGAGGCACTGCCCCTCGTACAGGTGCGCCCGCACCGCCGCGAGCCGATCGGTCCCTTCGTCGAGCGCGGCGCTCGCTGCCGGCCTCGCGGGCCGTCTTCCATTTCTGCTGCCCCCTGCGTCAGCAGGTTGGCGATCTTTGGTGATGACGCGGACCCGTCCCGCATACGAAGATGTCCACATGTCAGACATCCTCACCAGTGACAGCGCCGCACGGCTGCCCCGCCAGGTCGCCGATGCCTACGTCGACGACCTCATCGCCATCGACCCGATCACGGGCACCTATCTCGGTGTCGCCGCGAGCTCCGGCCAGCTCCCGGACCTCTCCCCCGCGGGCCGCGCGGCGGCCGCCGCACTCACCCGCACCACGCTCGCACGGCTCGACGCCGCCGAGCGGCAGCCGGGCGCCGACAGCGATGCCGAGCGCCGCTGCGCCCGCCTGCTGCGCGAGCGCCTCAACGCCGAACTCGCCGTCCACGAGGCCGACGAGGACCTGCGCGCGGTCAGCAACATCCACTCCCCCGCGCACTCGGTCCGCGAGATCTTCTCCCTGACCCCGGCCGAGACCGACGAGGACTGGGCGGCGATCGCCGAGCGGCTGCGCGCCGTACCGGTCGCGTACGCGGGCTACCGCGAGTGCCTCGCGCTCGGCCTGGACCGCGGCCTGTTCGGGAGCCCGCGCCCCACCGCCACCTTCATCGAGCAGCTCACCGCCTGGGCGGGCGAGGGCGAGGGCGCCGAGGGCGCGGGCAAGGGCGGCTACTTCGCGGAGTTCGCCGCCACCGGCCCCCAGGCGCTGCGCGCCGAGCTCGACGCGGCCGCCGCGGGCGCGACCGCCGCCGTCGTGGAACTGCGCGACTGGATGCGGGACGTGTACGCCCCCGCCGTCGAGGGCAAGCCCGACCCCGTGGGCCGCGAGCGCTACGCCCGCTGGTCGCGCTACTTCAACGGTGCCGACCTGGACCTGGACGAGGCGTACGCCTACGGCTGGTCCGAGTACCACCGGCTGCTCGCGGAGATGAAGGCCGAAGCCGCCAAGATCCTCCCCGACGCGGGTCCGTGGGAGGCGCTGGCGCACCTGGACGTGCACGGCACCCACATCGAGGGCGTGGACGAGGTCCAGGCCTGGCTGCAGGGCCTGATGGACGAGGCCATCGAGAACCTCGACGGCACCCACTTCGAACTCGCCGAGCGGGTCAAGCGCGTGGAGTCGCGGATCGCCCCTCCGGGCGGCGCCGCGGCCCCGTACTACACGAACCCGTCCGAGGACTTCTCCCGTCCGGGCCGCACCTGGCTGCCGACGATGGGGCAGACCCGTTTCCCCGTCTACGACCTGGTCTCCACCTGGTACCACGAGGGCGTTCCGGGCCACCACCTCCAGCTGGCGCAGTGGACGCACGTGGCGGACCAGCTCTCCCGCTACCAGGCCAGCGTCGGTCTCGTCAGCGCCAACGCCGAGGGCTGGGCGCTGTACGCGGAGCGGCTCATGGACGAGCTGGGCTACCTCAAGGACGCCGAGCAGCGCCTCGGGTACCTGGACGCCCAGATGATGCGCGCCACGCGCGTCATCGTGGACATCGGCATGCACCTGGGTCTGGAGATCCCGGCGGATTCGCCGTTCCACCCGGGCGAGCGCTGGACGGTCGACCTGGCGCAGGAGTTCTTCGGCCTGCACAGCGGCCGGCCGGGCGACTTCGTCGAGAGCGAGCTCACCCGCTACCTCTCGATGCCGGGCCAGGCGATCGGCTACAAGCTGGGCGAGCGCGCCTGGCTTCAGGGCCGTGACAACGCGCGTGCCGCGCACGGCGATTCCTTCGACCTGAAGGCCTGGCACATGGCGGCGCTGTCCCAGGGCTCGCTGGGCCTGGACGACCTGGTGGACGAGCTGTCGAAGCTCTGACCGCCGGGACCCGCACCACGGACGGACGGGCCGGCTCCCTCGCGGAGCCGGCCCGTCCGTCCGGGCACGCGGCGGCCGGTCGTCAGCAGCCGCAGTCGTCGGAGTCCGTGGGGGCGGTCAGCGGGTCGGCCTCGGCGCGCTGTTCGCGGCCCTGCCAGGTCTCGACCTCGAAGCCCTCGCGGATCCAGTACTCGATGCCGCCGAGCATCTCCTTGACCTGGAAGCCGAGCTGGGCCAAGGCGAGCGCCGAGCGGGTTCCGCCGTTGCAGGCGGGGCCCCCGCAGTACGTCACCACGGGAACGTCCTTGTCGAGGAGGCGCTCCGCCTGCTCGGCGACGAGGGCGTTCGGCAGGTGGACGGCGCCGGGCACGTGGGCCTGGTCCCAGGAGGGGGGCAGGGGTTTCAGCCCGTTCCGCCCGCCGTGCGGTGCCGCACCACCGAGCCACCGCGCTGCTTGACGATCTCCAGCTGGGCCTGCACCCGGGTCCGCAGGTCGGCGACGTGGCTCACGATGCCGACGCTGCGGTCACGTTCGCGCAGCGAGTCCAGCACGTCGAGCACCTCGTCCAGCGCCTGGTCGTCGAGGCTGCCGAAACCCTCGTCGATGAAGAGAGTGTCGAGCCGCATGCCGCCCGCCTCGTCGGTCACCACGTCGGCCAGGCCCAGCGCGAGCGCGAGCGAGGCGAAGAAGGTCTCGCCGCCGGACAGCGTGGCGGTGTCCCGCTCGCTGCCGGTCCAGGCGTCGACCACGTGCAGCCCGAGCCCTGAACGCCCCCGTCCGCTCGCCCTGGCGTCGGAGTGCAGCAGGGTGTAGCGGCCGCCCGACATGCGCAGCAGCCGTACCGTGGCCGCGGCGGCGACCTGCTCCAGCCGGGCCGCGAGCACGTAGGCCTCCAGCCGCATCTTGCGCTCGTTGTCCGCGGAGGTGCCCGCGGTGAGTCCGGCGAGCCGGGCCACCCGTTCGTAGGCCTCGCGCAGCGGTCCCAGGGAGCGCAGCTCCCGCTCCGCCTGGAGGGAGAGCCCGTCGAGGTCCCGGCACCGGACCCGGGCCGCGTCCACGGCGGACCCGGCCGTACGAAGCTTCGCGGCGGCCTGTGCCGCGTACGCCTCGGCCGCCTCCGGCGCGGCCGGAGGCAGGGCCGCCGCCGCGGCGGTGTCGGCCTCGCCGAGGCGGTCGGCCAGCATGGCCTCCTCCGCCTGCCAGGCGTCCGTGCGGCGTTGGAGCGCGCTGCGTTCGTACTCGGGGAGCACGGCGTCGGCCGCCTCCTCGATGGTGTCGAAGCCGGCCTTGAAGGCGGCGTCGGCGAGCTGGTCGTCGGCCTCCTTCAGCCGGGCGGCGGTGGTTTCGGCCCGGCGCAGCGAGACGGCAGCCGCCGTGACCATGCGGACCCTGTCCTCCAGGACTCCGGCGCGGGCCGCCACGCTGGGCGCGCCGTCCCGTACGAGGGCCAGCTCCGCTTCCAGCGAGGCCTGCTCCCGGTCCAGGGCCTCGCGGCGCGAAGCCCGCGCCGCGGCCCGGGCCTCGGCTTCGCTCCGCTCGGCGCTGCGCACGGCGTGCTCCCGCTCCGCGCGGGCCAGCCGTTCGCGGGCGGTGTGCAGTCCGGCGGCCGCGGCGTGCGCCTCGGCGTGACGGGAGCTCAGCCCGGAGGTGAGTTCCAGGAGCTCGGCGGTGGTGGCCTCCCCCGCGGCGGCCGCGGCCTCGGCGCGGGCCTCCCGTACGGCGGCCAGCCTGCGCTCGACCGCGGCTCTGCGCTCCTCGGCTCCCTCGAAGCGGGCGTGCGCCGCCTCCTCCGCGGCCCGGTCGACGTGACCGGGGGCGGGCCGGGCGGGAGCGGGGTGCTCCGCGGCCCCGCACACGGTGCAGGGCTCGCCCGCCACCAGGGCGGCGGCGAGCTCCGCGGCGATCCCGCGCAGCCGGGTCTCCTTGAGCTCCAGCCAGTGCTCCCGGGCGCCGGCCGACTCCTCCCGTGCGGTGAGCAGTTCGCCGGAGGCCCGCTCCGCGTCCTCGTCGAGGGCGTCGCGCCGCCGGGCGGCGTGCAGGTGCAGCCTGGCGGGCTCCAGTTTGCCGGCGAGCTGCTCGGCCAGGGTCGCGGCCTGCTGGGCGTCGTCCGCGCGCCCGGCCAGCTCGGTCCGGGTGTCCTCCCAGCGGCCCAGCCACTCGGCGGTCTCCTGCTGCTGCTCCTCGGCGGCGCGGGACTCCCGTTCCAGGTCGGCCCGTTCACGGCCGATCTCGGCGCTGCGCTGCTCGGAGCGGCGGGCGGCTCCGAGTGCTCCCAGGTCGCCCCGCAGCCTCTGCTCGACCGCGGCCAGCTGCTCGGTCCCCGCCTCGGCGAGCTGCGGCGGCAGCTCCGCCCGGGCCACCGACTCCGCGTGCGCGGCGGCCATGTGGGCGCCGGCGGCGGCTCCGCGCAGCTCCAGGGCGGGGGCGACCAGGGCTCCGCGCCGGGCCCGGTCGAGGAGGGCGCGCACCCGCTCCCGCTCCGGACCGGCCTCGGCGAGCAGCGCCGCCCGACGGCTGGTCTCCGCGTGCCGGCGTTGCAGCCGGTCGAGCTCCCGCGCCTCCTCGGCGGCCCGCCGGGCGGCGTGGTAGCGCCCCTCGACGGCGGCGAGGGCGTACTCGGCGACGGTGAGCCGCTCCCGGGCGGAGCAGCGCACGACGGCGGCCCAGGCGCGGATCGCCCCGGCCAGCCCGGGGTCGCCCGGCTGGTGCCGGGGCAGCGGCCAGGCGCGCAGGTCGGCGGCGTCGCCGGCGGCCTGGGCGAGCCGCTGGGCGGTGTGCAGCACCTGCTCGTCGCCGGCGCGGACCTTGGCCTCGGCGGCACGGCGGCGCTCGCCGAGCAGGGTTTCCACGGCGGCGAAGCGGCGGGTGTCGAAGAGCCGGCCCAGCAGCCGGCCGCGCGCCACCTCGTCGGCCCGCAGGAAGCGCGCGAACTCCCCCTGCGGCAACAGCACGACCTGGCAGAACTGCTCGCGGCTCATGCCGAGCAGCTGCTCGATCTCCTCGCCGATCTCCTGATGGGAGCGGCTCAGGGCGTCCCACTTCTCCCCGTCGTACTCGCGCAGCCGGCTCTGCGCCTTGTCCTTCGTCGTCCCGGTGCCGCGCTTCTTGGGCCGGTCCTGTTCGGGGCGCCGGGTGATCTCCAGGCGCCGGCCGCCCGCGGTGAGTTCGAGGGTGATCTCGGTCGGGGTGTCCGAGGCCGCGTGGTCACTGCGCAGGCTGGTGCCGGTGGCCTGCCGGGAGCCCGGGACGGAACCGTAGAGGGCGTAGCAGACGGCGTCCAGGACGGAGGTCTTGCCCGCGCCGGTGGGACCGTGCAGCAGGAAGATCCCGGCGCCGGAGAGGGCGTCGAAGTCGATCTCCTGGGGTTCGGCGAAGGGCCCGAAGGCGGTGATGCGGAGCCGGTGCAGCCTCATCGGTGGGTCTCCTGCCGGCTGTCCTCGGCCCGGACCTCGTCGAAGGCGCCCTGGAGCACGGACCGCTCGGCCTCGTCGGAGTAGCCGCCGCCCCCGCGCACGTGGGCGACGAAGTCCTCGGCGATCTCCCGGTCGCTGCGGCCCTTGAGGCGCTGCGCGTAGGACCCGCCCGCGTCCTCGGTGCGGCCCTCGGGGTCGAAGGCGAGGCTGAGGGTGTGCGGGAAGCGGGCGGCGAGCCGCGCCATGGGGTCCTCGGGCCGCACGGGGTCGGTGAGGGTGGCCTCCAGCCAGGAGTCCTCGTACCGGGCGTACGCGCCCTCGGAAAGCAGCTCCTCCAGCGGCCCCCGCACCCGGGCCAGCCCACGCGGCACGGGGGTGTCGACCCGCTCGGCACTCACGATCTCCCCGCCCTCCCCCATCTCCACGAGCCACATGCTCTTGCGCTGATCGGCTTCGGAGAAGGAGTAGGCGAGCGGGGAACCGGAGTAGCGGACCCGTTCGTTGATCGTCTGGCAGCCGTGGAGGTGGCCGAGGGCGGCGTAGTCGACCCCGTCGAAGACGGAGGCCGGCACGGCCTCGACCCCACCGACGGTGATGTCGCGCTCGCTGTCGCTGGCCTGCCCGCCGGTGACGAAGGCATGGGCGAGGACGATGGAGCGGGTCCCGGGCGCCCGGCCGGCGAGGTCCGCCCGGATCCGGTCCATGGCCGCGCCCAGAACGGCCTCGTGGCTCACCTTCGCGGCACCGAACTCGTCCTTGACGAGTGCCGGCTCCAGGTACGGCAGCCCGTACAGCGCCACGTCACCGTGTACGTCGGCCAGCACCACGGGGTCGGCGCACCCGGCGGGGTCGGTCCTGAGGTGGATCCCGGCCCGCCCGATCAGCCCTGCCCCGACACCGAGGCGACGGGCGGAGTCGTGGTTCCCGGAGATCATCACGGTCGGTACACCGAGGTCGGCGAGCCGGTGCAGGGCCCGGTCGTACAGCTCGACGGCGGGCAGCGGGGGCACGGCACGGTCGTACACGTCACCGGCGACGAGGACGGCGTCGACCTCGTGCTCCCGTACGGTCTCGACGAGGTGGTCGATGAAGGCGGCCTGAGCGCCGAGCAGGTTCACCCGGTGAAAGCTCCGGCCCAGATGCCAGTCGGAGGTGTGCAGGAACCTCATGAAATCGCCCTGACCTGCACGTTTACCCCTACTGCGCCTCAAAAGTCAGCACGAACCAGCACGGGGGCTCGCCATCAACGCTTGCCACGCTAACGCATGGCGCCCCCTGATCCGCCGCTCCCTTCAGATCACCCCGAAAAATTGGAGGACAATTCTTCGAGCCGTCGATCCTTGCGGCTCCCGAAAAGAGGCCTGCCGCAGCAGCACGCCCGCGTCGTACACGCCTCCTCAGTCCTCCACAGTGGAACGGTGTCCGGGTGCACGCCACGCTTGGTGGCCTCTGCGACCCGGCGCGCACCCCATCCCGGCCCGGAGCGGACGACGCAGCTGTCTTCGCCACGGTGCTGCGGGATCGCACGGCGGCCCTCACGCCGAGTTCACCGAGACGCTCGCGTTGTGCCTCGGTGAGCCAGTTCCGTGCGGCTCCGAGGGGCGAGCAGCACCATTGAAATCGAGTCAGCCCCATCCCACGTTCTGGCTCGACGTGTGGCGTCCGGCGCTTTTCGAGAAGGACCTTGCCACGTAGGCATCGAAGCAGGACCGCGGATCACGCCGCGAAAATGGGATGTGGTGATGTGGGCCGGCCATGAGGTGCGCCGTCAGGGCGCGTTTATGGAAGAGGTGGGGGGTGTTGAGGTCTTCGGGTGTTCTCGTGGAGGGCCACGAACCGCTCACGGTGGAAGGGGCGGCGGAGGTTGCCGGAGAGGCGGCGCTGTCTCGGGAGGGCTGCGCGGTTCGCGGTCGAGTCGCAGGGCGCGGATGGTGCCTGGCGGATGCCGTCGCAGCCGCGTGCGCTGGAGAACGCCTCTCCTGTCGGATGCCAGTGCGCTGCCGGACCAGGCCAGCCTCGACTCCGAGTTTGGCCTCGCCTACCACGAGCGGGTGCGCGTCTTCTCCAGCAGCGCGGACCAGGGCATCGCTGTACGGCCGGCCGATCGCCCGAAGCTGGCACCGCTCGCGGTCAAGAAGGCTGCCACGGCCGCGCCGCTGCGAGTGCTCCTCAACGGTTGCGAGCTGTCCGAGAAAAGAACCATCCTCGCCGCGGATGACCTGTTCGACGGAGCCCTGCCCGGCGCGTCCATCTCCATGCCGCTGGAAATCGGCCCGTCCGCTCCGGAGGCCATCGCGTCCGGCGCCTACGAGGGGACGGTCAGCATCACGCTGGCCCTGAAGTAGGCCCCGGCCTGGCCCGGGCCCACTGCGCCCCCACCCTCAGCCACGCCGTCCCGGTTCGTGGGGGTTCCATCCCCTGAGGTGCGGCTCAAGCTCCTCCGACGTGGGTTCACGTGTGTGAGGCATCCCTGGAAGCCCGCTCAAGGGGTCTATGGACTTTACATATTCCCTCGCCCACTCCAACCAGCGTCGGGCCGAGTCCGGTGCCGCCTCGTCCCCGGCGACCTGTCCGCTTCGAGGACCCTGTGGATCGCCTGCAACGGGTACTGACTCTCCCTGCTCTCTTCCTGAATCTTGAGGTAGAAGTCCGTCAGCACTGCGGCGAGCGGTGCATGGCGGGAGAGGATCGCCCTGGCCTCTGGCGATCCGCCCGGCGGTTTCTCTCCATCGGCACATGCGTGAATGAGTGCCACGCGTTCATTCCGCTCGTATCCGTAGAGAGCAGTGATCAGCCAGTTCACCAGCCAGCTGACCGTGTAGCAGCGATCGTAGGTCCGGTGCAGTTTGAAAAATCGTGTCTCGGACGGCGACAGATCGAATCGAGAGGAAAGGGCCAGGCCGTAGTCCGCGAAGTAGAGGCGTTGGCCGTCCGTCAGGATGTTCTGAAAATGGGCGTCGAAGTGCAGGAGCCCGCGAGCGTTCATGAAGGCCGTGCCGGCATCCAGTTCGCGCTCCACCATGGAGAGGGCGCGGTCAGCGCATTCTTCATCAGCCTGCACCTGACCGGTGAGCCACTCGTGGAGCGTCTGAGGAATGTACTCCAGGAACAGCACGAGGCTCGCAGAGGACTGCTGAAGGGCCTCGATGCGACGGCGCACCTCCGACCGGCCTCCCCAATAGGCGACGACCCGTTCCACGTCTGCGAATTCTTTGGAAAGCGAGGCCGTGTCCGGCAGCACGCGCCAGTGGTACATCATCGGAAAACCTTGGCGCTGGCCTCCGAGCACCCAGTTCGTCGTCATGATGTGAACAACGAGCTCCCGCCACGCACCAAAACCGGGCCCGCCAACACCGTACTGGCAGTAGGTGGGAAGTCCGAACAGGTTGGCCGTGGACCGCTCGTGCTCCGGCAACCGCTCCACGTCCGTAAGCGGCACGCGTTTCACGAAGACCGACCTTCCGTCGACCTCCATCAACGCGGACTTCCCACCGATACCGGAGCCAAGCGGCACGGCGGCGTCCACGAGCTCGGCCAGTCGGTGATCGCTTCGCAGGGCGAGCCAGGTGGAAACAGCGCTATAGGCAGCCAAGCGGGCTTCTTCTGACATATCGGGGGGCTCGACTGCTACCTGCATCGAAACGCCGACCTCGTCTCCATCATGCCCGTGAGTGTTCATCAGCTGCCTCTGCACTGTAGGCACAGGTCGGTCAGGAGATACGCGGGCTCGACGGACCGGGCCGGCTGTCAGGAGCCAGCACCCACGTTCCGCTCCCTGGCAGGGCCGCAGCCTCGAACGCGCCAGGAATACGACAGCTGCAGAACAAGTGCTCCGCGCCGCTATGAATGGTGCGACCGGTAGCGCGGTGCGATCCGAGGGCGGCGGTGGGCATGAGGTTCTCCACAGGCTGGGAGCCTAGCCGGGTCAGGTATGCAGGGTGGGGTCGGTGCTCAGGCGGGCGAAGGCGCAGAACGGCCGAGAGCTTGAACGGCGGATGAGGCGGGAGCGCAGGGTGCGCAGGGCAAGCAGTGCGGCGAGCAGGGAGAACACCGTCGTGACGGCAAGCATCTGAGGGAGGCTGGCGAGCAGCAGCAGTCCCGCCACGGCCGGGCCTGATCCGTGTGGTGATTGAGCTGGCCGTCTGCGGACTCGGCAGTCGCGATACCAGCCACCGGCTGTGTTGCAGTGCGCCGACGCCGCTGCGAGGTAGATATCTCGCGGTGCGAGGTGATCCCCCCGTCACTGACGTGGGCGGGCTGCATAGGCCGGCCTGATGCTCCGGGGGGCGAGTGCGAGAGCGATGGGGGCGGGCAGCCGCTGGCAGGTGTTCTGCGTCAGCTTTGTGGTCCTCGATCCGCTGGTCGTCGTCCTCGTGGGACTTGTGCGTCTGAGGGTGTCTGGTTGTCGAGGGGTGTGAAGGTACTGGACGTCATCGCGAACTGGACCGTCCACTGGCGGCAGTTGCGGGAGGATCCTGCGTGGCTGCTGCGTCCGGACGGGCTGTTGCCGATCACGCTGTTCGGTCTGTTCGTCATTACGTCCTCGGTTCCCTTGCATCGATCCGGTCGGCGCCGACGTGGAAGCCCTGCCGTCTCCCGAAGACGCGGCGGAACTGGCGGCCGTGCTCCACCCTCGGGAGCGCGCCGAACTCGCCGCTCTGCAGGCCCCGCTGGAGTACCGACTGGCCGTGGCTCGGGCCCGGGTCCGTCCGCACCGGTCCCGGCCTTCCACCAGTGCGGACACGGCAAGCAGATGCACAGCCTCGTGCGCGTCCGACCAGGTCCGCCACCACCAGGTCACTCACAATAGAAGTGACCCTTGCATTGACATGGCCACATACGTAAGATCAATTCAGTCACCAACTCGTATGGTCCTCACGATTTTACGCTTGGTCACTACAGGGACATCCTGGCCGAATGTCCGCGTCGGTTGAGGAGTCACTTGATGGATCACGCGATATCGGTCTACACACTCGGAACTTTCGAACTGACCATTCACGGGAATCCGGTCCAGCGATGGAGGGCGGGCAAGGCCCGCGACCTCCTCCAGTTCCTCTTACTGCACCAGGGGCGAGTGCTCTCGCGGGAAACGCTCCACGAGTCACTGTGGCCGGGATCCTACTGGTCGGCGAATTCGAGTTCACTCAAAGTGGCGGTGCACACCCTGCGCAGAATTCTGGCTAACTGCCAAGACTCGTCCGGGGAGACAAGCTCACCGTCGCTGCGCCTGGTGACTCGCGAAACCGGCTACACCCTGCAGGCCAGGGGAGTCTGGGTGGACTCCGAGGCCTTCGATGACCTGGTCGACCAAGGGCATCGCGCCGAGTCGGCCGGCGCCCATCGCGAGGCGAGCCAACACTACCGGACGGCCGCGGAACTGTACGGAGGGGACTTCCTGGCGGGCTCTCCCATGGAATGGGCCAATGTCCACAGAGAATGGCTCCGAAGTCGATACCTCTACATTCTCCAGCGGTTGGCCGAAAATAGTCTCGTGGAAGACGATCCACTCTCAGTGATGCGCTATTGTCGTCGGCTTCTTGAAATCGAGCCATATCGCGAGGAGAGCTATCGCATGCTGATGTACACGCATGCTCAGCTCGGACAGCTCAATCAGGTTCACCGCTGGTACGACATATGCACGACACGCTTGCGCGAAGACCTGCAAGTCACCCCAGAACCCGCGACCACACTCACGTACAACCGTGCCAAGCACGGCCAAATCGACGCGCACAGCTGGGAATCCATCAACTTTCCCAGCCACCCGGCAGCCCACTGAAATCAGCCGACCAAAGGCTGACGCCACTGAATCGCCTTGCACTCTCCGCGTTTCCCATAAGTTCAGCGCTCTTTGTGTGCCAGTTCGGTGCACAGCGCCTCCCGCACCATCGCGATGACCGTCGCCTGTTCCTCCTCGATGAACATATGGCCGCCATCCAGGTCGAGTCGGCGCAGGGGCTGCTGCGTTTCGCGGGCCCAGCCAGCCATCGTCTCGGGTCCGGCCTCAGGGTCGTTGTGCCCCGCCAACGCGACGATGGGCGTGGACAGGACGGGGCCGGGCGTGTGGCGATAGCGGTCGGCCAGCGCGAAGTCGGAGCGCAGCATCGGAAGCAGCAAAGAGAGCATCTCCTCGTCGTCGAGGATGGCCTGGGGAGTCGCCCCCATGTCCCGCAACAAAGCGATGAACTCCTCGTCCGGCAGGTTGTGTTGGGGGGGGCGCGCTCCGCACTCACGCGGCGGTGCACAGGCCGCGACGATGAGGAGGAGCGGAGGGCGTCCCCGTCGGGCCAGGCCCTGCGCGATCTCGAAGGCCAGCAGTGCGCCCAGGCTGTACCCGAACAGCGCCAGTGGCAGGTCACTCTGCAGCGGGGCGGTGGCCTCGACCACGGCGTCGGCGATCCTGTGCAGGTCGTCCTCGAGCGGCTCGCCCCACCGATGGGCCCTGCCCGGCAGGCACAGCGGGAGTACGTCCGCGGTGCCCGCAAGTGCCTTGCCCCAGGCCCGATACACAACGGGTGAGCCCCCCGCGTAGGGCAGGCACAACAGGCGTACGGCGCAATCCCCGGGGGCGGAAGGAGTGGGGAACCACCGGCCCGTTGCGGTGGCCGAGCCGTGGTGGCTGTCGTCACGCGTGGGCACGGGACTGCCCCCCGTAGAGGTCTTGGTGGCTGCCGTCGCGCTCGGCCGTCAGGTGGTCATGGCCGCCGAGTTGCGCGAGGCGTCCTCGGCCGACGACGACGATCAGGTCGGCGAGGCGTGCGCGCACGATGGCCGCCCTTGACGGGCCGGCGGACTTGGTGCGGTGGGAAGCCCCCCAGAGCGCCCGATTGATCGACGGCGTCAACTGCACGACGGTCTGCCCGGCGGCCCCGACGTACGCAGCCGGCAGCACGCCCCGTTCGCCTCGCATTGGTTGTCCACCCTGGGACACCGACCGGCCCAGCGATTCGGCGACCGCCTGGGCGACCGGGCCCGTCACTTGCAGCATCAGGAAGACCACCCCCAACAGCAGGGCCACGACGACGGTTTCCCGATCGAGGCCGTCCTGGCACCTGAGTCCCACAGCGAACCGGCCACTGTGCCGACGGTCACCGGCAGGGATCGCCGGGCGCCTGCAGCCGAGCCCTCCGTGCCGTCCTCCACCACCTGGGACCGCTTTCTTCTTCAACGTTCACCGCAGAGCCGGCCGCCGGGACGAGGCTACGACGCTGCAGTTCTCCTGCGGTTACGTCGACGAGGGCTGTTCCTCGGACTCCCGCACACCCCATTCCTCGATGCTGTGGATCACCAGTTCGTTGGTCGGGTTGTCACGGATGCCGGCGAACTCCGACGCCACGGCCCGGAAGGTGGGCCACTGGTAGAGCCGCACTTGCGCATGGCGTGGGAGACCTGCGTGTTCAGGCGGTCCCGTACCAGGACGATCGGCGCCTTGACGAGCTGGTGAACGCCGTCGGTCAGCGCGATGACGTCGCGCTCGCCCATACTGCGGCGCTTGCCTTTGCCTGCCGGGTCGGAGATCAGCCGGTGGCACAGCCGGGTCCGCGAGCCGGGCCGCATCGCGATCAGTCCGGCCACCGACAGGCGCCCCGACCTGCGTCCGCTGAACGTCAGACCGGCGTGATGCCGCGCCGGCCCCAGGTGCGTCCTCGGCCCGGTGTTCGGCCGACTGCGTGGCACGGGCCTTCCCACGACACTGTCCGTGGCGGCGCGTTCGGCGACTTGGACCGGTCGACCGTCCTCTCGGAGCAATGAGCGGATCGGACCGCACGCATAACCACGGCCTAACCCCTCATCGTTAGTTTGAACCCCGTCCCAACCAACTCCCTGGGGAGACATCATGGCGCCGGTGCGGTCGCGATGGCTGATCCGTGGGTTCTCGGCTGGTGCACCGGCCGGGGTCAGCCGACGGCTGACCGCTCAGTCACGCCCTTGCGACCTTCGGAGCGTCTCATGACCACCGATCAGTCGGCTCGACACCCGAGCCCAGTCGAACAGTCGAACGAGACACGTTACGACTATTCCGCGACCAGTCGCATCATGGATCTCATCGATTCGGCCGCAGTCAAGTACGCCGAAGATCCGGCCGTTCGAACGACATCCGGAGTCGCGCTCACGCATGGCGAACTCGCGGCCGAGAGCTCACTGCTCGCCGAGCATCTCGCTGCGCACGGCGTCCTTCCGGGCACACCTGTCGGCCTGCTGGTCGATCACGTGCCGGAGGCCGTCGTCGCGATCCACGCGGTTCTACGCGCAGACGCCTACTACGTCCCGCTGGATCCACGATGGCCGGCGCGCCGCACGGCGGAGGTACTCAAGGCGAGCGACATCGGACACGTCCTCGTCACGGAACCGTACTGCGGCAGGGCAAGCGGCATCGGCGACGACATGACGATCATCGCGGTACGCAACGGCAGTGAGCCCGAGGTGCTCGCGAGATCCGACTCTCGACCGTCCGTCCGGCAACACGACGCCCGACCCGTAGGACCAGACCAGTTGGCCTACACGATATTCACGTCGGGCTCCACGGGACGGCCCAAGGCGGTGGCGGTCCGGCACACCAGCGTCGTGAACCTGATCGAGTGGTTCAATCGGCGCAACTCCATCGACCCGAGCGACATCCTGCTGCAGGTCGCGTCGTTCAGCTTCGATCTGTCGGTGTACGACCTCTTCGGGGCCCTGGCTGCCGGTGCGAGTGTTCTCCTGCTCCCCGATGCCGATCTGGAAGAGCTCGAGGAGATCGCGATCGCCCTCGTCGAGCACCGGGTGACGCTGTGGAACTCCGCGCCGGCCATGTTCACGGCCGTGATGCTGCTGCTCGACGAATCGTCCCGCCGGCACCGGGATCAGCTTCGTCGGGTCTTCCTCAGCGGTGACTGGATCCCGCTGAACACCCTCGAGGTTCTCCGTCGTGAGTTCCCGCGCGCGGCTCTGGTGGCGCTCGGCGGTGCCACCGAGGCATGCGTCTGGTCGAACGACTTCGTTGTGGACGAGGTGGACCCGTCGTGGCGGAGCATCCCGTACGGGCATCCGATGCAGAACAGCCGGTACTACGTCCTTCGCGAAGACCTCACCCCCTGCGACATCGACGAACCGGGCGAGCTGTACATCGCCGGTGTCTGCGTAGCCGCGGGGTACCTCGGCGATCCGGCCCTGACGGCGGACCGTTTTCTGCCGGATCCGTGGGGCCAAGACGATGATTTCACCATGTACCGGACCGGCGATCGTGCTCGCTGGACGTCGAACGGTTGGGTCGAATTCCTCGGCCGCCTGGACTCGCAGGTGAAGATCCACGGGTTTCGGATCGAGCTCGGCGAGATCGAGCAGGTGGCCATGCGGGTCCTCGACGTCGACGAGGCGGTTGCCCTGAAGCTGGACGACGGAGACTCGCCCTACCTGGCCCTCGCACTGAGGGCTTCGGCAGAGCTGGACGCCAAGACGGTCAAGAAGAAGCTGGGTCAATGGCTGCCCAGGTACATGGAGCCCCGTCGCGTGCTCGTATGCCGGACCTTTCCGGTGAGCCAGACGGGCAAGGTCGATCGCGCAGCGCTGCGGGAGCTCTTTCAGCCCGCCCGGTAGCGACCGTCTCGGAGTTATCAAGGGGAGTCTCGATGTACGACGATCTCTATGACGTCATTGTGATCGGTGCGGGAGCGGCGGGCCTCACCGCGGCCACCATGCTCGGCCGTTCCATGCGAAACACGCTCGTCATCTCCAAGCCTCTGCGCCGCAATTCGTCGGCGAGCTCGGTCAGCAACGTCCCGTTCGCAGATGGGACCTCCCCAGCGGACATCTATCGGAAGATGGAACAGGACGCCGTTCGATATGGCGTGACCATGCTGTGGGACGAGGTCACATCCGTTAAGGCGTACGAGGACCACGTCGTCGTCGAGGGCGGCGCGCATCCCGGTCTGCGCGGCAGAAGACTGCTTCTCGCCACCGGCCGCGTTGACGTCCTGCCGGCCTGGCTGCCGGACGGTGTTTGGGGCAAAGCGGCCTTCGACTGCCCCTACTGCCACACGTACGAGCGCAATGGCACCAACTTCGTCTGCGTGGGCACTGGGGACGAGACACTCAAGATGGCAGCCTTGTCAAGGCAGTTCGCCAAGCGGATGACAGTACTCGTCAGTGATCCATCGGCGAGCCGGGGAAGACTTGCCCGCCTGCTCTCCCGCCACGACGTCGAAGTGCGGTGCGACGAGGTCCTCCGTGCCTCCACGAACCCGGCGGGCGGCGTCATCCTGGAGACGGCCCACGGGCAGACCCTCACCGCCGACACCCTGCTGCTCGGCGATGTGGTCCAGCCCCACCGGAAGCTCGCCGAAGAGCTCGACCTCGATCTGTCGGCGGAGGGCTTCCCCGAGACGAGCCTGTACGGAATGACGTCGAATCCGCTGGTCTACAGCGCCGGGAACGTCGAAGGGTCCTCGTACTTCATGTGGACCGGCGCGGCGAGCAGCGGGATCAACGCTGCCCGCGCGATCTGCGAGGATCTCGCCTTCGCCAGTGAACTGCTGGAAGACTGGGAGTGAAGCTCACGCGGTCGGCGAGACCGCTACCGGCCGTGAGGCATAGTGGACGCGCCCTCCCGCCACGGCTACGAACCTGACGAAGTGCTCGTGGTGCGCGAACGCCTCGGTGCTCAGCGTGGCGTTCACGCGCATCCGTGTAGGAGGCCCAGGCATGATGGCGAACCGCTGCGCGTCCGGAAACGCCACACCGTAGTTTGCAGCCCCCGACGTATGGATGGCACCGGCCGCGACGATCTCCTGCGAGACGCTCGCGGCGGGTGTCATCAGCACGTCGACGGTGACGGTGCCCGGCCGCTTCCACACACTCGGGCATTCAATGAGCACCTCTCTGATGACCGGGTCGAGCGGAGAGTCGGCGATCGGCCCGCACACGTTGCAGATCAGCATGCGACGCCCAACCTGCTCGTACACCGGGTGCCGCCCCACAAGTTCCGCCAGCCGGCCCGTGCAGTACGGGCAGGCCTCGTCGATCGGGCGGACACTCGTGTCGAGAATGCCCTCCCACATCTCGTTGAGGGCGGAGTGGCTCATCTTGCCGAACTCGTGGAAGTCGGCGACTGCGCTCAGTTCGGCCTCGGCAATCAGGCCGTCAAGCCGGCGCAGCGGGCCGAGGACCTTCTCGGCGGGCTCCGCGCCGAGGGCCTTCTTCTTCAGCGTCCGGGAGAGTTCCAGGACTTCGGCTTCCATGGCGACGATTCCGTCCGGTGGCATGAATCCGGTCGGCTCGAACTCGCGGAGTGCCCGCACGGTCCGGCCGAGTCGCAGCAGTTGCGGCTTCAGGTCGCGGACGCCATCGTGCACGCCGGCGGTGGGCTCGGCGTCGGTGGTGGACGGTTCGGATCCAGCTCCCGCGGTCACCCAGGGCAGTCCGAGGAGGGCGAAGTAGGGCAGCTCACGACCGGTGGCCCGGAGGTGGTCGTTGATCGCGGCGCAGGTCCGCCCGGCGTCCGTGCCCGCCGCCGTCGCGGTGCCGACCAGTTCGTTGATAGCGAGGTTCGGCAGCATTTGATGAATGGCGCCGATGTAGGCCGCTGGGATCCCGTACTGGAATGCGCCCGCCAGTTGGTACTCGGCCGCCACCAGGCCGGTGCCGGGGCGCCAGGCCATGCACGAATTCGCGAACACGATATCGGCGTGGACGTGGACCGCCTTGATGACGTCCCGCGCCCGGACGCCGTCCCGGAAGCAGCGGTCCGAGAAGGCACAGCTCGGTGTGCCCGCGTCATGGTCGGACGGCCCCCGGTGTCCTGCGTGGTCGCCGCAGATCACGGTGTCGTTGAGGATCAGGGCATGCTCTCGGCCGGCCGACGCGAAGGACACCAGTCCGGTGTGCCGCTCGAACAGCATGGGCTCGAGCACCGCGCGGGTCGCCCGGTCGCCGATGACCCATTCCTGCGCGGCGTCCGCATCGTCTGAGGCGGCCGGGATTCGGCTCGCCGCCGCAGGCTGACGCAGCCAAGGGATCACGGTCAGCCGGCTGCGCTCCGGAGCTTTCCGGAGATGACAGCTGAGTCCCTTGGCGAGCAGCCAACTCAGCTCGGAGAGGTCCGGCCCGATCAGGAATCCGATCGTGGCGTGTCGGCCATCATGCCGGTATGCGTTGACGGCCTGCAGCGAGTCGGTAACCACGTCGAGATCGATTTCGTCGTGCAGAGCGATGAAGACTACCTGCGTGACTTCGAGGCGTGCGTCGAGCATCCGGCCCAGTCCGCCGGTGGGCAGCGCCATGAACGAGCCATCGACGCGATCTGCCAGTGCCCGTCCCACGGCCGTGGCCGTCGACCCGGCCGGCGCCACCACCAGCGTGCCCGAGACATCCGGGTCCTTGCGCCCGGTAGGTGCTCCCATCAGGCTCGCCAGGGCGGCAAGCCGGTTGTCGTCGACGCTCAGCACCGGCACGATCGTTGGATCGCGTAGGTCACGCATGTACGAATCGGCTGCCGTGTGGACGACGAACGGGGCCGTCTGCTCCATTGCTACTCCATGTCGTCTTGGTTCGGATCGATGGTGAAACCACCTGGACGCCCTGCTTCCACGGCAATTCGGCGGAGTTCTCGATGATCCGCGGCGACCTGTGCGGGGTCGCTGTGCGCCAGGACCGCCATGCCGAGCCGTTGCGCGTCGAAGAGGTCGGCGGTCTCCGGAACGTAGTCTCCGTCTTCAACGCTGACCTGCAGGTTGTAGCAGCTGGGCAGGTCCATGATGGCGTCCAGGCGGGAGAGGTCGCTGACGACTCCGGCGGATCGCACAGCGAAGAAGATTGCGCGGGTGGTGAGTTGGAGCGGGTAGCCGTCAGGGATGTTCCGGTCCCCGGTCAAGTACCGCACCATGCGGTCGACACTGTTGTCGCCGGTCGCCAGCTCGCAGGTCCACGGATGCCCGCCGCCGGAGAGCCGGGCGTTGACCTCGATGAGCAGCGGCCCGGCCTCCGTGACCATCACCTCAGTGTGGGCGGCGCCGAACGTGATCCCGAGTGCATCGAGGGCCCTTTTGGCATAGTCGATGATCGCGTCATTGCCCGGTGCGCCCATCGGCAGGATTTCCATGCTCGAGTACAGGGCGATGTGTCGCCGACTGGAGACTTTGTGGTAGCGCACGACGTCGTTGACCGTGTGCCTGCCCTCGTAGCTGAAAGTGTCCACGGCGTATTCGACGCCCTTGACGTGCTCTTGTACGAGCACCTCGGAAATGCGCGACCCGTATCGGTTCGCCGATCCGAGCAACTCTGTGACGACGGCACGCAGATCATGTCCGCCGGGAACGAACCGGACGCTGTCCGTACCAGCCGAGTCGACAGGTTTGACCACCAGATCACGGTCGGACAACCCCTCACGGGTGATCCAGGTGATCGCGTCGCCGGCGTCGGACGTACACAGAGATTTGATCGTCGGCAAGCCCGCCGCAGCGACAGCGGCGATCATGTCGCCCTTGTGATGGCGCGCCGATCCGAGGTCTGGCGCGTTCGCCAGCTTGGGCGTCAGCACGGAGGCCAGCTCGTCGGCCAGCTTGACGCCGGTATGGGTCCCCGGCACGATCGCGACCGGATCGAGTTCTCGCAACCGGCGGACGAGCGGCCCGAGTTCACCGCCGGCGTAGGCGATGTGTTCGTCGAAGTCGGACAGGCGAAGCGTCGCGGAGTTCGGCGCCGAGGGCCCGGACAACGTTACGGCGCACGGCGAGAAGCCGCCCTGCCGGAAGGCCGGCGCGAGCATGTTTCCCGACGAGTACGGCTCGACGATGATCACGGTTCCTCGACGCATGTCCTGTTCTCTCCTCGGAGGCACGGGCCGGTTACCTCTCCTCGTCGATCCGGGCGGACAGGCGCGCGATCGTGCGACATTCCATGATGTCCTTGAACCTGACCCGCTTGCCGAGCGCAGCACGAACCTGGGAGATCACGCGAGTGGCGAGCAGCGAGTGCCCGCCGAGTTCGAAGAAGTCGTCCTCGAGACCGACCTGCTGGTCCCGGAACAACTTCTGCCAGATCTCCAGCAGTACTTCCGTGGTGTCGACGGTGGACGTCGACGTGTTGTCGCTCATCCGGCCACTCCTCTCTTCTGCGTCGCAGGTGCCCGATTCCGGCCATGGGCTGCAATGAGCTCCGCATTGACGGCGGACATGATTGTTTCCAACGGCTCCGGGCCGAAGACCTCGTAGTGGTTGCCGCTCACGGACCAGGTCTTCAGTCGGCCGTCGACGAACTTCTGCCACGAGCTCGGGTCCATCCCCTGTTCGACGCTGTCCGCCGCCGTGAACATGAGAACGTCCCCGCCGAAGCAGCCGGATCGGTGCTGCAGCAGGGCGCTGCGGTTGCTCGCGAAGACCTGAGCAAGTGCCGGAAGGTATTCGGCGGGGATGGCCGCCGCCGTGCCCGGCGACGCCTGGAGTACTCGGCGCAGCTCCTCCGTTGTCAGCTGCTCGTCGACCTCAGGCGTCTCGACGTTCTGCGCCGCATCGGTCTGCTCGCCGTCCCAGGGGTAGCTGTCGAGGAGCGCCAGCATGGACACCTCTTCTCCAGCGGCTTCGAGCATCACGGCCATGGCGTGTGCAACGTTGCCGCCGGATGACCAGCCGAGGAGCTGGTACGGGCCGTTCGGCTGGATGCGACGCAGCTCGCCGACGAAGTCTGTCGCGATGTCCGTCAGCGTCTGGCCGACAGGTCCGTCGCCGCGGATTCCACGTGATTGCAGGCCGTATATCGGAAATCCGTCCGCCAGCCAGCGGCTCATCGGCGTGTAACACCAACTCAGCCCAAGGGCAGGGGGTATGACGAACACCGGCGTCCGGGCGCCCTCGGGACGGATGCGCAGCACTACGTCCAGGCCGTCGGCGGCAGGACCCGCCTTGCCGGCTCCCGCCTCGGCCTGGTCCAGCCACCGATCGATCCCCACCGGTGTCGGCTGATCGAACACCACGCGTACCGGCAGTTCCGTGCCGAGCGTCGAGCGAATGCGGCTCACCAGGCGCACCGCCATCAGGGAGTGTCCGCCGAGCCCGAAGAAGTTGTCGTCGACCCCGACCTTCTCCACTCCGAGGACCTGGGCGAACGCGCCGCAGAGGGCGTCCAGTCGCGGTGTGCGGGGACGTGTGGCAGTGTCTGCGGTCACCGGGACCGTCGTGTCGACAGCGGTCCGTCTCGCCGGCCGGGCGTCGACCGGCAGCGGTACGGCGAGTTCACTGAGCGGCGTACCCGGATTCTCGGTCACTGCATCGATGATGTGTACGGCGTATTCGGCGATGCGCTCCACTGTCGAGCGGTCGAAGAGGTCGGGACTGTATCCGAGCCAGCCCTCGATACCGGTGCCGGCGCCTTCGTCCGCCTCTGGCAGGGTGAAGTTGAAGGACAGGTCGAACATCGGGAGGCCGGGGAGATCCACCTCTTGCGGCTCGGCGACGCAACCGAAGAGGTCGCGCCCGGCACCGGTCCCTTCCTCAAGGACGACCATAACCTGGAACAGCGGGTTCCTGGATGCGAGCCGGACCGGGTTCAGCAGGTCGACGATCCGGTTGAACGGCATGTCCTGGTTGGCATACGCCCCCATTTCGGCCTCGCGAACACGGCCAATCACCGTGTCGAAGGTCGGGTCTCCGTCCCAGGTGCATCGCAGCACCTGGGTGTTGACGAAGAAGCCGATGGCCTCCTCGAGCCCCGGACCGGTCCGACCCGACACCAGGCCGCCGATCGGGATGTCGCCGCCGCCGCCGAGTTTGGCGAGCAGGACCACGACGGCCGCGCGCAGGGTCGTCAGCAGGGTGGCCTGTGCGGCTGTCGCCTGTGCGAGAAGCCGGCGATGGGCGTCCGGCGAGATGGTGAACGGCGCGCCGTCCGCGTGTGCGGTCAACCGCGCCGGACGCGATCGGTCCGCCGGGAGCGGCAGCTCTTCCGGGAGGCCGGCGAGGTTCTGTGTCCAGTATCGCGCCTGGCGGGCGATGATGCTCTGGCCGTCGGACTCACGGCCCAGGAGGTCTCGCTTCCAGATGCTGTAGTCCGCGTACTGCACGGCGAGCGGCTGCGGCTGCCATTGCAGTCCGTCGCGCCTCGCGAGGTATGCGGCGGACAAGTCACTCCAGAGCGGGGCCATCGACCAGCCGTCGCCGGCGATGTGGTGCAGGGAGATCAGCAGGACGTGTTCGTCCGAGCTGGTCGCCAGAAGCCAGGCACGCACCGGAGGCTCGGTGGTGAGATCGAACGGCAGCGCGGCGCGCCACGACAGCTCCGCGGCGATCTGGCCGTCGGCGACGTCCACGACGCGAAGTCCCGCCCGGGCGGCGGCCGGGTCGAGCACGACCTGGTGGGGCTCGCCTTGATCGCGGGGAAAGACCGTACGCAGGATCTCGTGCCTGTCGATCAGCCGATCGAACGCCCAGGCGAGCGCGTCCCGATCCAGTGGCCCGGTCAGCTTCAGCGACAGCAGGATGTTGTGATCCGCGCTGGGTCCGCGCAACTGTTGGTAGAACCAGAACGTCGACTGGCCGGGGGACAGCGGGATCGCCGCAGGGCGATCGGCCGGCTGGGGGCGCGGGCTCGCCGCCACCGCCTGGTCGAGCACCTTCGCCAGTCCCCTGGGGGTGGAATTCTCGAAGAGGTCACTGAACGTGATATCCCCCGGGAAGACCGTTTGGATCTGGCCGACCAGTCGGGTGGCCAGCACCGAAGTGCCGCCCATGTCGAAGAAGTCCGCATCGGCGTCGACGCTATCCACCTCGAACAGGATCGCGAACATCTCGCACAGCACCGGTTCGCTGGAGGATCCCAGCGACTGGACCGGAGTATCCGGTACGGACATCGACCACTCTCCGGGCATCTTGAGTCCCATCATCAGTCCTCTTACAGCTACGACGGCCGCACAGGTGCGAGCATCCACACCGGTCGGCGATAGTCAGTGCGCTCCGGCTTGCCGGGCGACTCACCAGACACCGTGACCGTCACGGGCAGGTGCGTGATGCGCGGTCCGGTTACGCGGCGGTTCAGCAGCGCGGTTCACAACTCGGGCAGAACCTGCCGCAATGCTGGACTACGCCCCTTTCATGCGGCATTGGCGAAGTCGGGGCTTGATATCAGTTCCGCGATCGATGGGTACGTGAACAACGACGCAATGGTGATGTCGATCTGCAGGTCGGTCTCAAGCCGGCCGATGAGTCTCATGACCAGCAGGCTGTTGAGGCCGAGGCGGAACAGATCGTCTTCCAGGCCGACCCTCTCGGGTTCCACACCGATGATCTCCGCGACGAGTGCCTGCAACCGGGTCTCAAGTTCTGTCTGGGGGGCTACGCCGTCGCCCTGGGCCGCCGGCTGGAGATCGCGCAGGGCTTGGGTGTCCAGTTTGCCGTTTGCTGTCATCGGCAGCTCCGAGATGTGCACCAGCGCGCCGGGGACCATGTATGCGGGCAGGTTGAGTTCCAGATGCCGGAGGAGTTCCTCAGGAGCCGGCGGGGCGTCGGCGACGTAGAACCCGACGAGGGAGTCGACCCCAGTTGCTTCCGCGCGGCGCTCAGCGGGTACGCCAGGCAGGACCACGCTCTGCGTCACACCTGAAAACTTACCGATGACCGCCTCGACTTCGGCGACTTCGACCCGGAACCCGCGGACCTTGATCTGGGAATCGTTGCGGCCGACGTAGTCCAACACGCCGTCCAAGCGCCAGCGGGCGAGGTCTCCTGACTGGTACAGGCGGGCGTTGCGCCCCTGGGGGCCGTACGACAGGTCGGCCTTCTCCACGTCGGTCTGGAAAGGGTTGAGGATGAACTTCTCCGCCGTCAGCCCCGGCTGGTTCAGATAGCCGCGTGCCAGCCCCGGGCCTGTGAGGTAGACCTCCCCCACGGCGCCTGTTGGCACGGGACGCAGTGCTTTGTCCAGCACCAGCACATGTGCGTTGTCATGGGGCCGGCCGATCGCCAGGTCGAACTCCCGCACGGTGTGCGAGACCGTTGAGATGGTGACCTCTGTGGGGCCGTACTCGTTGAAGACGGGCACTTCGTTGGCCCGTGTCATCTCATGGAAGCAAGCGGCATCGAGAGCCTCGGCTCCGACTACCAGCCGCTTCAGAGTGGGGACGTTTCCAAGTCCGATGTGCTGGAAGAAGGTTGGTGTGCCGTTGATGTGCGTGACCCCGTGCGCGTTGAGGTACGCAGTGAACTCCGCACTATTTCGCCACAGTTGATCGGGCACCACCAGGAGGGTGTTTCCGGTCAGCAGCGCGAGGACCATCGGGTAGACCCCGCCGTCGAACGCGTAGTTGAGGAGTTGCAGTACGACTTCCCCGCCCTGGCTGGTCATTCCGTACCGGGCGCTGCTGGCACAGACATGGTTCACCACGGAACGATTCTCGATCGACACCCCCTTGGGTGCGCCAGTGGTCCCGGAGGTAAAGATGACGTAGGCCAGGTCGCCGGCATGGGCGCCGGTGACACTCGGCACCGGGCGGCTGCCGCCTTGCCGAGAGCGCCGCGAGGGACCGTCTATGACCCTGACGGCCGTACCGCCGGAAGGCGCGGACAACCGCACCATGCGCTCGCGGTGCTCCTCACCACAGAGCACCACTGGGGCAGCGGCGTCCTCCAACATGTACCGCGCACGACCATCCGGGGTCTCCGGGTCAAGCGGAACATAGGCACCGCCGGCCTTCCACACGGACATGATGGCCACGGTCATCTCGAGGCTTCGGCTGAAGCACAGCGCGACGAGCCGGTCAGGCCCGATGCCATGCTCTTCGATGAGATCGCAGGCCACCCGGTCGGACCACTCGTCCAATTCCCGGTAGGTCAGCTGCGCGTCACCGAACAGCACTGCGGTTGCGTCAGGAGATGCGCTTGCCCGCTCTCGGAACACATCGGCGATTGTCTTCTCCGCCGGAAAGGGTCGGTCGGCACCCCTGCCGAGTGCGATGAGCCTGTCCCGTTCACCGTCTGACAGGAGGTTCAGATCACCAATCTTCATGACACCCTCGCAAAGTGCTTGAGAACGGACAGATCTCTGCTCGTGCTGCGCGCAGCACGAGCAGAGAGAAACCAGTGACTCCCCGCAGGTTGCCGCGGTGGCCTACGAGCGGGCGGCGTACCGACTCCGGACGCCCGGTGCGATGCCACAGAAGGTCTAATGCGCAGCAATTGTCACAGGCAGGGAAGAGAACCCATTGGAAGTCTTCACGGAAAGGTAACAGAGGCGTCTGAATTGCGCCAGGGTCGAACGTTTACAAGCGGCGGCTTGACATAGCGTTTACAAACGGTGGCTTGAAATGTGGCCGAATGAGCACCCCTCCATGAGTTTCGAACCTTCAGGAGCCAGGCAATACGCTCGAGACGGACATTAGCGCACGAGTGGTCAATTGACCCGATGGACCTTCATGTGGAAACATTGCCTGTACACCAAGTGCCAAGGTAGATTCGACTCAGGCCGCTACAGGCAAGGGAAACAATCCACGATTCAGTGCGAACTCTCGTCATGCAAGCGCGCCTTTCGATTCTCTTTCGCTTCTGCAGCACCTCATTTTCCAGTTCGGTGTCTCGTTGCGTACGGCTAAGGTCAGGGAACGTCCTGGCGCTTCCCGATTTTTGCGTCACCAACCATTCCCTCAGGAGTGGGTGACATATTCGTTTCTAATGTCAGACCGCAGGACGTCTGCGTGGCGTGCGACGACTTGACCGAGTTTGCCCGCCTTCTGACGTGCCTGACGGACTCCAGGCTGCTATGCGGCCAGAAGGTGCGGCTGATCGATGCTCATATGTGGAATCAAGGCATCGCACGACGGTGCGGTTGCCGTTATCGAAGAGGGTCGCCTTCTCTTCAGCGTCGAGATGGAGAAGCTGAAGAACGGGGAACGCTACAGCGCTCTCGGGGACCTGAGGCGGGTGGCTGAAGTCCTCGCCACGGAGGGTCTGTCACCGACCGACATAGACCAGTTCGTGGTCGACGGCTGGTACACGAAGGATGCCGCAGGCAAGCCGGCTATCGACGTGAACATCGACAGTCGGCCGATACAGCTCCGAGTCGCACCGTATGTCGAGAGCCCCGGGGACGATGGGCCGCTGCAACGCCACACATTCAGTGGCAACGGCTTCAACGACTATGCCAGCTTTACCCACGTCGCCAACCATCTCCTTGGCGCGTATTGCTCAAGCCCGTTCGCAGCCCGGGGAGAAGACGCATTTGTCTTGGTCTGGGACGGCGGCATCGTGCCGCGCCTCTACCAAGTACAGGCCAAGACCCATGAAGTAACCATGGTCTCGGCCTTGCTGCCCGTTACGGGCAGCAGCTTCGCGGACTTCTGCGCACAGTTCGAACCATACCGGCGCGACACCGACAGCCTCTCGACGGACCAGCAGATACGCTATCACCTCTCCATCGCAGGGAAGGCGATGGCATACGCGGCCAAAGGTCGAGTCGAGACCAGTTCCTTTGCCGTCTTCGATAACCTTATCGCTGAATTCCCTGACATCACCGCCGAAAGAATTGGCGTACTGGGAGACAAGGTAGCTTCGAACCGAGATGAGCTGCTGCCAGGCCTGTCCAATGCGGACATCATCGCCTCCTATCAGGCATACCTCGGCCACACTTTGCTAGAGCGGCTCACCTCGGTGGTGGAACGTCGCTTCCCGCAGGGAGGGCGGAACCTGGTACTCGGCGGTGGCTGCGCGCTCAACATCAAGTGGAACTCGGCGATTCGGGCCAGCAATGTCTTCCAGGAGATCTTTGTCCCGCCCTTTCCCAATGACGCGGGGGCGGCCATCGGAACAGCCGTCTGTGAGATGTTCAGGCGCGGTAGGACCGTGCTGGAGTGGGATGTCTACAGCGGGCCGTCGATCAGCACAGGCACACTCCCCCGTGGGTGGCGGGCACAGCCCTGCGACGAGCGTCAGCTCGCCGCCCTCCTGCACGCCGAGGGTGAACCGGTGGTAGTCCTTTCCGGCCGGGCGGAGTTGGGCCCGCGCGCCTTGGGTAACCGGAGCATCCTGGCGCCCGCGACCGACGCCCGGATGAAGGACCGGCTCAACGCCATCAAGAACCGAGCCGCATACCGGCCCGTTGCGCCCATCTGCCTGGAGGACCGCGCGCCGGAGATCTTTGCCCCTGGCACGCCTGACCCCTACATGCTCTTCGAACACCGCATGCGGCCCGGTTGGGCCGAGCGCGTCCCGGCGGTCGTTCACCTGGACGGCACCGCTCGGCTCCAAACCATCGCGTCGAATCAGGACACGGACACCGCGCGCATCCTCGCTGCCTACGCGGAGATAAGCGGGGTACCTGTGCTGTGCAACACCAGTGCGAATCTGGAGGGGCGGGGCTTCTTCCCCGATGTCGAGTCAGCGGCCCGTTGGGGCGGGACTCGTTACATTTGGTCGGAAGGGACACTATATTCCAGCCCCGAAGTGGTGTGATGTTCTGGTGTGGAGCTCCCGGTCACTGCCCGTCCGCGTAATCTGCCCTCTCGAAAACCACGAAGCTCATGGGAGTTCCGGCCGATAGCACGTCGATGACGTTCAAGCCATAGTGCTCCGCACACGTGACGTTGGTTATCGCCGCGGCATGGCCCGAGTCGACCATTGCGCGGCGGCAGGCGAGGCTGTTCGATGTGACCTGCTCGGTTTCCTTGAGGCTGACACCATCGATTAATTCGAGAAGCTTGTAGGTGGCTGGGTGGTAGTAGATCTTCGCGAATTCAGTGTATTTCTTCGCGTTCTGAGCGGGAGCCGCCAGCACCATGTCGGGAATCGGGGCTACGAATGCCTCTACGGCCCGCAGTGCGGGGTCGAAGAAGAATGCCCGGATCTCGGGATAGGCGCCGGCGACCAGGAGAGCGTCATGCTTCCCGGCTTTCACTTTCTCGGCGGCCGCTTCGAAAATCGGGTACCCGAAAAGAGCACCCGCCCGTCCACGGGCGGCCCACTCCAGCCCCACCGTGACGCTACAGGTGAGCCCGGCAGGATCATCGGCGAGCGTGGCAGCGGACCTGTAGCGCGGGACGCCATCGATCTCCATGCAGAAGGCAGGATCCATATTGGTCGGGATGTGCAGTTCCGTACTCAATGACTTCAACGCTCCCGAGGGTATGCGAGCTGACGTGTATGGGAACTCTCCGCCACCGGACCTGGATGGAGGCGACCGGCGAGTCAGACCGCCGTGGCAGACTGGGGCAAGCAGTCGATGAGTGCGCGCTCCAGATCGCGCAGAAACCCTGCGATATCGGCGGAGGTAATCGCCGCCGTGTCGGCCCGCAGGGTGATGAAGAAGTACGTCGAGTCGCTCTGCGAGGCGAGGTAGAAGCGCTCGTTCTCCACAGTGGTCCCCTCGACATAGTCGTACCGGGATTCGGTCAGCAGGCGCTCCGCCTGCGCCCGCGTGACTCCGGTGCCGGCCGTAGGCTGTCCCCTCGCGCCCTCGGGGTCGGGCAGATGAAGGTTCACGACGCACGCCAGTCGTGCCCGGGTCTCCTCCGGGCCGTATGACTTACGCAGCACATCGGCCAGGTCGTGAGGGTCGCAGTAGCCGGCGAGGGCCGCGAGCATCCCCGCGCGATGGGTCCGGGAAATGATTTCCTGCGGTGTGCGGTCGGCCATGTCGACGGCTACCGGAACTCCCTGAACAAGGGTGCCGGCGTAGCTCGTCGAGTCAGCGTCGAATCTGTGGCTCGCCGCCATGACGAAGCCGAATTTCTGACTCCCTGTCCGCTTGGCGACCAGCGTCGCGGCCATGGCGTGGATGACCGATGCCGTACTGACGCCCAGTTCCGCAGCGATCTCGAGCGATGCGGCGCGCACGGCGGCGGAGCGCATCGAGAACGTCTTGTACCGCGGGCTCTCTGGCCGGTGGCCGATGTAAGGAAGCGGGTCGTCCGGGAACTTGACGAGTTCCTGCTCCCAGAACCGGATGCCTCGTGCCGAGCGCCGGACACTGTCCGCCTCGCCTTCCATCTGTGCACGGTCCACCGGGTGCGTGATGCGGCTCGGAACCTCTCCCTCCGCATTGACTGGGTGTCCGCTCATGAATGACCTGAAATCGTCCAGGACGGACACCATTCCGTGGCAGTCCATGGCCATATGGAAGGCACAGAGAACGACGTACTTCGGGACGCCGTCCGAGGATATGACGGCTGCGCGGAGGGAGAGCTCAGGGAGCGTGAATGGCACGCGGTTGAACTCGGCCTCGACGGTGCCGGCCGCCGAGTGGGCGTCCTCCACTGGGACGTCTCGCACCTCCGCCCGCAAATGACCTTCAGCCACAATCAGCTGGTGCGTATTCTCGTCTGCGGAGACTGGGAATCTGCTGCGAAAGGTTTCGTAGCGACTGAGGAGGGCAGAGAGGGCCTCGGACACTTGATTCATATCGCACATGTCCGGAATTGCTACCGTATAGCTGTCACCCAGGTCGGCGTAGTGCGGGGCACGTGACGCCACCAAATTCCATATCCAGCGCTGACCCCAAGTCAGTGGAAAATTTCCCGATCGATTGCCGCTAAATGGGATGTTCAGGAAGCATTGCTCCATGGTTAATCGCACGCCCCGTACGGAAAGAAGGTTTAGGCCACAGGGGTGGCTTCAGGCCAGGCCACCGTGGGATGCCGGGATGTAACACCTCCTTTGAAGCTAACACGGAGTGGATCATCATGTCACCCATAACTCGCTCTTGACTTTGTCCGATAGTGCGATCTAGTGTTTCAATCCAGGCACAGGCAATGCTGCGGAAGCGCAGCTACCGTTAAAGCGGAATGGCTTCCTTGCCCTTACTTTACCCTGCCGTAAACTCTTCCGGCGTGACGCGGAGTCCATTCTCGCCTTCAAATCTCGAAACAGTATGCCGACGACGCAGCGGTAAAGGCCCAGTGAAGGCCGATATCACTGATATTCCGGGGTCACCGTACTCGGCCGTGAATACGGGCGCCTCACGTGCCGCAGCGCTGTGAGCCAGTCTAGGAGCCCAAGGTGAAGCACACAGGTGATGACGAGGGGATCGATTTCGCGTCGAAGGACGGCCGAGGTCCCGTGCTGCTGCGGCCGGGGAAGGGCGCAGAGCCCTTCTTATGGCTTGCGGAAAATCAGCCTCGAATCGAGAACCTCCTCACCACCTACGGTGGTGTCATCCTGCGCGACCTCGGAACCAATTCAGTGTCCGAGTTCAACCGGGTGGTACATACCTTCAGTTCTGAACTCCTTGAGTACGTCCACCGCTCCACGCCTCGCACCAAGGTGGGCGGGAAGCTTTACACTGCCACGGAGTATCCGGCAGACCGAATAATTCCGCTGCATAACGAGAACTCATACACAGACTCATGGCCCAGTCGCATCTACTTCTATTGCGCAGTGGCTGCCGAACAGGGCGGTGAGACGCCGACAGCTGACTCACGACGTGTATACCAGCGGATCGACCCCGCGGTGCGGGAAAAATTCAAACGCACGGGTGTACTTTATGTCCGGAACTTCACCGACGGTATTGACCTGAGCTGGCAGGAAGTCTTCCAGACCACCGAGCGCGCAGTGGTCGAAGCGTACTGCGCGGAGCATGGCATTGAAGTCGAGTGGAGGTCAGGGAGCACTGCTCTGCGCACCCGACAACGCTGCCAGGCGGCCCTGCCGCATCCGCGCGGCGGAGAATTGGTCTGGTTCAACCAGGCGCATCTCTTCCACATCTCCGCGCTCGCGCCCGAAGAGCAGGTAACGCTCGTCAATGAGCTGGGTATCGAAAACGTTCCCCGCAACGCGTTCTACGGCAATGGCGACTCGATCGAGCCAGCGGTTCTGGAGCATATCCGCGAGGCGTACGAGCAGGAAAAGGTTGTCATTCCGTGGCAGCGGGGGGACGTCATGATACTGGACAATCTTCTCTTCGCGCATGGCCGCAACCCGTATCAAGGGGACCGCAAGACAGTCGTTGCCATGAGTTGATCCACGGCATCTTTCAGATCTGCTGCCCACGGCCTCTCCTCAAGCGCGCGACATCCCACGCTCACCTTCGAAGGAATCCACATGCTTGCAGACTCGTTCGGAAACCCCGCACAGCGGGTCGTCAATTCCCACAATGGCTGGGACCCGCTCGAAGAGGTCATCGTCGGAAGCGTCGCGAATTCGGCGAGCCCCGGCTTCGAACCAGCTCTGCGGCCCTATTTCCCGGCCCCGGAGCAGCGGGAGTTCAAGGCAGCACGGCGCAGTGACGCAGAGATCGAGGCGGCGAGCGCCCAACTGGACAATCTCGCGAGGGTACTTGAAGGCGAGAACGTCATCGTGCGCCGGCCCACGCAGACCGATTTCTTCACTGAGGTGAAGACGCCCACGTTTCAGGTGCGCAGCCAGAACACCAGCGCGTGCCCACGGGACGTCCTGCTCGTCGTCGGCGACGAGATCATCGAGGCGCCCATGGCCATGCGGAGCCGCTTCTTCGAGTACTTGCCCTACCGAGAGCTGGTACGGGAGTACTTCCGCCAGGGCGCCAAGTGGTCCGCCGCCCCCAAGCCAAGTATGTCCGACGAGATGTACGTCCAGGACTTCTCCGTCGACGACGGCCCCTTCGACGCGGACGGCCATCCGGCGCTGACCGGCCTGGAGCCCTCCTTCGACGCGGCGAGTTTCAGTCGCATGGGCAGGGACATCTTCTACCAGCCGGACATCGTGACAAACGACTTCGGCGCCGCCTGGCTGGCCCGGCACCTCGGCCCGGAGTACCGCCTCCACAGGGTCCGTTTCCGAGACCCTCACCCGCAGCACATCGACGCGACGATGGTTCCGCTGCGCCCGGGGCTCGTCATGGTCAACCCCGAACGCCCCCCGGTCGACGACACGATCGCGTTTTTCGAGGAGAACAACTGGCGGGTCGTCGCCGCAGAGCCCTCGGTGCGCGGCAGCTTCTACAACACTCCGGAGATCAGCAACTGGATCTCCATGAACGTCTTCAATGTCAACGAGGAGACGATCATCTGCGAGGAGCGGGAGAAGCCGATGATCGAGCTGTTCAAGTCGCTCGGGTTCCGGGTCATTGCCATCCCATTCGCAAACGTTTACCACTTCGGCGGCAGCTTCCACTGCTGCACCGTGGACATCCGGCGGACGGGCGACCTGAAGTCGTACTTCCCCGCACTGGATTCCTGACTCGTCCAAGAACCCGTCCGCCCCATCCCTGAGGAAGATGTGCACATGCGTCGTTCGTACGACGGCTCCGCCCGGACCGCAGAGACCATGGTGCATCAGCTGTTCGAGGAGCAGGTCCGTGAACAGCCTGACGCCATCGCCATCACCTGTGGCGACACCAGCCTGACGTACCGGCAACTCGACGACCGGGCCAATGCCCTGGCCCGGATTCTCAGGCACTCGCACGCGGTGGGACCGGAGTCCCTGGTGATGCTGGTCCTGGAACGCAGCCCGTACGTGCTTGTCAGTATGCTCGCGGTGCTGAAGGCTGGCGGAGCGTATGTACCCGTCTCCCCGGACAGCCCGGACGACAGGATCAGGTTCCTTCTCGAAGAAACGGCCTCCCGGGTGGTCCTGACCGACGATGTCCACCACACGCGCCTGGTGGACATCGTCGGCGGCCCGGGCGGCGTCGACGTCGTCATGGTCGATGAGGAAACCCTCGCCCAGAAGCCTCCGGCGACGGAGCCGGCGGCCCAGGACGAGCCCGTCACACCGGACCGCCTTGCGTATGTCATCTTCACCTCGGGCACGAGCGGCCGCCCCAAAGGCGTGATGGTCGAGCACCGGTCTGTCGTCAATTACCTCCGAAACGTCGGCGCTCATCTGGGCCTGTCCGCCGACGACATATGTGGCTACTCGACGCCCATCAGCTTCGACCTGACGGTGACGACGACCCTGGCCGCGCTGGCACTGGGCGGACAGGTCGCCGTCTACGACGGTTCGGTCCAGGACGTTGACGCCTACCAGGAGTTCTTGGCCAGGCACAACGTCACCTTCGTCAAGCTCACGCCCGGCTACTTCGCTCTGATCGCGAACGGGTTGCACGAGACCGGCGTCCGCACGGTCGTCCTGGGCGGGGAGAAGCTCCACCAGTCGGTGCTGGAGAGGATCCGCACACGTCCGGGGCAGGACCTGAGGGTGTACGACGAATACGGTCCCACCGAGGCGACGGTGGGGACGTGCGTCGGCCTGGTCCACCCCCTGCCGGCCGGCACGACCCCCAACATCGGCCGCCTCTACGACAGCTACCAGGGCCATGTGCTCGACACCGAGGACCGGCCGGCCCCGGTCGGCGAGGTCGGGGAGCTGTTCATCGGAGGCACCGGTGTGGCCCGGGGTTATCTCAACCAGCCAGAGCTCACCGCCGAACGGTTCCCGGGGCACCTCCTCCGGGCAGCGGTGAAGCACCATGCCCCCGGCTCCACCGCCGCGGATGCCGCCCACGTCCGGCTGTACCGGACGGGCGACCTGGTGCGCCAACTCCCCACAGGGGACTTCGAGTACATCGGCCGCAACGACGACCAGGTCAAGATCCGTGGGTACCGCATCGAGCTGGGCGAGGTCGAGCATGCGATACAGACGCACGGGGACGTGTCCCAGGCAGCCGTCGTCGCCCGCGCGGTCGGCGAGGAGCAGACGCCGCGCGTGCTGGTCGCCTACGTGGTGGCAGGCGAGTTCGGCTGCTCGGAGCAGGAACTGGCGCAGTACCTCGAAGGAACGCTGCCGCCCTATATGCTGCCCTCCGCATACGTCTTCCTCGACGGCCTCCCGCTGACTCCGCACGGCAAGTTAGACCGCAGCGCCCTGCCGGAACCCGAGCGGGTCCGGCAGAAGAAGCGGGTGGCCCCGCGTACCGACCTCGAACGAGCGGTGTGCGAGATCTGGTCCGAGGTGCTCGGCCGCGGCGGGGAGCCGCTCGGGATCAGCGACGACTTCTTCGAGCTGGGCGGTGACAGCATCAGCGCCATCCAGATGCTCAGCAGGCTGCGCCGGCAGTTCGGCGTCCACCTCTTGGTCAACGAGGCACTGGACCAGGCCAACGTGGAAGCCCTTTGCGCACTGCTGGAGAACAGGCTGAGCGAAGGCGGCGGGACGGAGGACGGCGGCGCGGTGAGCGAGCCGCCGGCACCGGTGAGCGAGGCACCGCTCCTGCCCATCCAGAAGTGGTTCTTCGACCAGGAGTTCACCCGACCGGACCACTGGAACCAAGCGTTCCTTGTTGCGACCCCGCGGCTGGATCCGGAGCGGCTGCGACAGGCCGTGCGTGAACTCGGGAACCGACACGGCGAGTTCCGGCTCAGGTACCGCTATGGCGCCGACGGCGAACTCAGCCAGTACTACACCGACGACTTCTGCCCCACCAACCTGGCAGTGGCCTCGGCCGACGAGACCGAGGACCTCCAGGAACTCCTCACCGCCTGGCAGAGCGATTTCGATCTGCGCAGCGGTCCCGTCTATCGCGTCGGTTATGTCGACGGGCTTCCCGACGGCGACGCACGCGTGTTCATCGCCTGCCACCATCTGATCGTCGACGCCGTGGGCTGGCGGGTCCTCACCGAAGAGCTGGAGGCGCTGTACCACGGGCGTGCCCTGCTTCCCCCCGGCAGCAGCTACGGGCAGTGGTGCACGGCCGTCCAGCAGTACGCGGACGGGCATCCGGACGAGCGGGAGTACTGGCAGCGGACCGTCGACGGCTTCGCGCAGACCGGCGACGAGGCGCTGCGCGGACTTGTGCTCAGCGAAGACACACGAACGGTGTCCGAGCTGACCCTGGACCGGGACACCAGCCGCCGTCTCCTGCGGGAGAGCCACCACACGTACCGCACGCAGATCAATGACCTTCTCCTCGCCGCGTTCGCGCACGCCCTCCGCGACATCACCGGTGAGACGGACCAGTACATCCTTCTGGAGGGGCACGGCCGCGAGGAGATCGGCCCGCGGCTGGATGTGTCCCGTACCCTCGGATGGTTCACCACGATGTTCCCCGTGCGACTGAGCGCGGGGCCGGACTGCGTCGCCACTCTGCGGGACACGAAGGAGGCGCTGCGCGCGATCCCGGAGAAGGGCATCGGATACGGCGCCCTCTACGGGTACGACACCGACCAACTGCCGCGTATCAACTTCAATTATCTCGGCCGGCTCGACAACGACGAGGTGACGGGCCCGGAGGCCCGCTGGCGGATCACCCGGGAGGACGTGGGCGTCGCCGTCCACTCTGCCAACCGGGACTGCAACATCATGACGATCAACGGCTGGGTCGTCGACGGCCGGCTCACCTTCACCATCGCGAACAAGCTCGGGCAGGAGACGGGCGACCATTTGGCCCGCCGCTTCGAGCATTGGCTGGCCGGTATCGTCGAAGAGCTGCGAGGTGTGGAGCGGACGTACCTCACGCCGTCGGACGTGGATCACGTGGTCCGTCCGGACGCTCTCGACGAGCTGCAGTCCGACCGTGAAATCGATGGCGTCTACCTGGCCAACAGCCTCCAGCAGGGCCTTATTTACCACGCCCTGACGCAGAACAAGACCGATGACGCCTACATCGTCCAGATGATGTGGAGCTATGCCACCGAGATCGATCCGCAGCTTCTGCGCGAGGCGTGGTTCGCCGCACAGCGAACGTACCCGAGCCTACGGCTGCGC
Organism: Streptomyces sp. NPDC059957; assembly: GCF_042730015.1. Classification (NCBI taxonomy): domain Bacteria; kingdom Bacillati; phylum Actinomycetota; class Actinomycetes; order Kitasatosporales; family Streptomycetaceae; genus Streptomyces; species Streptomyces sp. NPDC059957. The sequence goes on from NZ_JBHWMB010000017.1 coordinate 116,846, forward strand.
TTCGGATGGCAGGACAATCTGGTGCAGGTCATCGACGCGGAAGGCACGCTGGACTGGCGCTACCACGACCTGAGCCACGAATCCTCCGACCGCCGGGCCGAATCGCTGAACGGGATACGGGAAGGGGACCGGGCAGAGCCCTACGACCTCGGCGGCGGCTCGCTGTTCCGTATCCATCTGGTACGGCTGGGGAACGGCCACTACACCTGTCTGTTCAGCCACCATCACTCGATACTGGACGGCTGGAGCATCACCGTCCTGCTGAGTTTTGTTCATGACACCTATCAGGCCCTGCTCTCCGGCCTGCCCGTGCACAGCACCCCGGACCGCAGCTATGGGGCAGCACAGCGATACCTGCAAGAGCACCATCTGGACGAGGCCGCGTTCTGGCGTGAATACCTCTCCGGCTACGAGGACCGGATGGACCTGCGGGGGCTGTTGAGCCCCGCAGCTCGGGCAGGCGGAGTACGGACCGACGAGGTCCGGCGGGTCGAGGATATGCGGGAAACCGCTGTCACCGTGTCCGGGGACCAGCTCGAACAGGTGCGGCGGCTGGTACAGGAGTCGGGTGTCACCGCGAACGCGCTCTTCCTCAGCCTCTGGCACAAAGCACTGGCCTGCTACAGCGGATCGCGGCAGACCATCACCGGTGTCGTCGTCTCCGGCCGCAATATTCCGACGAACGACGTCGACCGCACCGTCGGCCTGCTGATCAACACCCTGCCACTGGTGCTGACGAGCGGCGATCCGGATGAGCTGGTCGTGGACACCCTCCGCGACGTACAGCGTCAGATCAATGAGTTCAACGCGCGGAGCACCGTCAACCTGGCCGCGCTTCACGAGGGATCGAACCGGCTGTTCGACTCGCTCTTCATCTACGAGAACTGGCCCAAGATCAGCCCCGACGGCTGGCAGAAGACGTTCTCGGTACGGAACGCGCAGGAGTTCGAGAAACTCGACTACCCGCTGTCCATGATCGTATCCGAGACGCCCTCCAGCATCAGGCTCCGTCTGGCGTACGCCGCCGAACTCTTCGATACGGACCTGGCCGAAGAGATGCTGCGGATACAGCGTCACCTGCTGGACGGAGTGCTCGCGGGTTCCCGGCGTCCCTGGAGCGAGATCCAGCTGCTGACCGAGGAAGCACGCACCGAGGTCACCGGCATCCTCAACGCTCCGGCAGGGGAACTTGCCACAGCCGGGACGTTCCTCGACCGCTTCGAGGCCCAGGCGGAACGGTGGCCAGATCGCACCGCCGTGAACTGCGAGGGCGCGAGCCTGACCTACCGTTCCCTCAACGAGCGCGCCAACCGGCTCGCTCATCTGCTGTCCGGGCCGGACTGCCTCGATCCCGAGGAACCGGTCATTGTCTGCATGGACAAGGGCATCGGCCTCATGGTGTCGCTTCTGGCCGTGGCCAAGGCCCGTGGCGCGTACGTGCTGCTGGACCCGAGCTACCTCGACGAGCGGATCGCCTACATCCTGACCGATACGAGGGCCAAGACGGTCCTCACCACCCGCCGCGACGCGGCGCGTCTGGCCGGCCTCGGCGATCCGGGCCAGACTCCGGCGGTCCTTGCCCTGGACACCCAGGAGACGGCCGCCATGCTCGCCGCGGCGTCGCCCGCCAACCCCGCTTCGCGGCCCGCCGCCGGCGACCTGATGTACGTCCTCTACACCTCTGGCACCACGGGCAAACCCAAGGGGGTCATGGTCGAGCACGGGTCGTTCGACCTGCTCGTCTCCCAAGCACGCGAGCAGTACTTCGCGGACCGGGAGACTGTCAGCACATACAGCCTCACCAATCACGTATTCGACATCTTCGGCCTGGAATACGGCCTGCCGCTGAGCACCGGCGGCACGGTCGACCTCGCCGTCGGAATCCCGGAGACCCTGGACTGCGGGCCGTACGACTTCGTACAGGCGACGCCCACCGTGTGCGATGTGCTGCTGGACCGGCTGACGGGTACCGACGGCACACTGCTGTTCGTCGGGGGAGAGAAGCTGGATCAGGAACTTCTCGACCGGGTGATGGCAGCCTCGTTGGACCTCGTCCACGTCTACGGGCCTACCGAGACGACGATTTGGTCCACCTCCTGGCTCTACAGGTACACCGAGCGGCGCGACGGGCTGCCAGTCAACCTGGGACGGCCCTTCGGCAATGAGACCATCCACATTCTGGACGCATTCCACCGGACTCTTCCCGTGGGCGCGGTCGGTGAACTCCACATCGGCGGCGGGGGGCTGGCCCGCGGCTATCTCAACAGGGACGACCTCACCGCCGAGCGGTTCGTCACCCCCTCGCCGACCACCACGGGCGGAGCCGCTCCGGGCCGGCTCTACCGCACCGGAGACCTCGTACGGCTCCTTCCCGGCGGGGTGCTGGAGTTCGTCGGGCGCAATGACGCCCAGGTCAAGATCCACGGGCATCGGATCGAACTCGGGGAGATCGAGGCGGCCCTTCTGCGCCATCCCGCAGTCCGGCAGGCCGTTGTTGTCGTCAAGGACATCGGCCGTCCGGTACTCATGGCCTACTACGTCTCCGAGAGTGCCCCGGATGCCGACGAACTGACCGGCTTTCTCCGGCGGAGCCTGGCGGCGCACATGGTGCCGGCCGCCTGTGTCCGGCTCGCTGCCCTGCCACGCACCATCAGCGGCAAGGTGGACCGCGCGGCACTGCCCGAGCCGGAATTCGCCAGTACGCCGGGGGTCACACCGCCACGGTCGCGCCTGGAAGCCGACCTGTGCGCGGCTATCGCCCGCCTGCTCGGGCTGCGGACGGAGGAGGTCGGCATCGACAACGACTTCTTCCAGCTCGGCGGCAACAGCATCCTCTCCATCACGCTCGTCTCGGTGCTACGGCGCGAACTCGGCCTAGAGGTGCCCGTCGCACACCTCCTGAAGAGCAGGACGGTCAGGAGGTTCGTCGAAGATCTCGAAATCCGGCGCTCCCACCCCGCCGAGGTCACCTCCACGGACTTCGACCGGCCGGAAGACCAACTCCTGTCCTTCGCCCAGGAGCGCCTCTGGTTCATTGAGAAGTTCGAACGCGGAACCCATGCCTACAACGTGCCGCTCGTCCTCGAGGTCGCCGAACACGTCGACATCGACATCCTGCTGACCGGCGTGCGCGCGGTGGTCGAGCACCACGAGATCCTGCGGACTCTCATCAAGGAGACCCGAGACGGCGTCGGGTACCAGGTCGTGCGGGACATGGACGAGGTACCGATGCCTCCCGTCGAACGGGTGTCCGGCACCGAAGCCCTGCGCGAGAACCTGCGGGGAGATGTGGAGCGGGTCTTCGACCTCGCGAACGAGGGCCCGCTGCACATGCGGCTCTACGAGGTGGCGCAGCCCGCGGCCCGATACCTGTCGTTCGTGGTGCACCACATCGCCTTCGACGGCTGGTCGACCGATGTGCTGCTGGAAGACCTGACGGCCGCGTACGCCCTCCTGGAGCAGGGACCGCCGGGGACCGGCCTCGCGCGGCGCCTGCCCGCCCCGGAGCTGCATTACAAGGACTTCGCCGCCTGGCAGCGGCGGTATCTCACCGGTGAACGAGCCAACGCGCTCGTACACTTCTGGGAGGAGAAGCTCAAGGGGTGCCCCAGCCTGGACCTCGTTCCGGACCGGCCGCGGCCGGAGCGCATCGACTACCGGGGCTCGGACGTCTTCCTCACCGTCGACGCAGAGGTGTCGCGCGGGCTCCGGCAGCTGGCGCAGGAGATGCGGGTCAGCCTCTTCAGCCTGCTGCTGAGCGTCCACCACCTCACCCTGCGCTGTTTCAGCCACCAGGACGACATCGTCGTCGGCGTGCCGGTCGCGAACCGGGACCATCCCGGGCTGGAACACCTTGTCGGATTCTTCATCAACACCTTGCCGCTGCGGGTGCGTATCAACCCCGCCGGGACCGTTGCCGACCATATCGAGGCGACTTCTCGCGAGGTCATGGACCTCCTCCTGCACCAGGAACTGCCTTTCGAGCAGCTACTGACGGCACTGGACGTCCCCCGTGACATGAGCCGACACCCGGTCTTCCAGGTCGCCTTCAGTGTGCAGAGCTTCGGCTCTCCGCCGCCCGGCCAGGGTGACCGGCCACGCGAGACGGTGCGGACGACGTCTTTGACCCGTGAGCTGTACAAGGTTGCGAGGTTCGACCTCAGCACATCCGTCGACGACTCGCGTGACGAGCTCGAGGTCAATGTCAACTACGCCACCGGTCTGTTCGACCACGCGACCATCGAGAGCTTCGGGGAAACCTATGTCTGTCTCCTCAGGCAGATCGCAGACCTCGCCGGGGACGAGCCGGCGCGGCGACGGCTGGCGATCCCGGACCTGACTTACCAGCAGCACGACGACACAGCCCGCCCCAGCGATGGCCGGATGCGGCCCGTCTACGTGCTGGACAGTGAACTCCGGCCGCTGCCCGTCGGCGCTGTGGGAGAGCTGTACATCGGTGGCGTGGCACCGGCGCACGCGGACGGCTCGGGGAACGAGCGTCTCTACAACACCGGCGACCTGGTGCGTTGGGCCCCAGACGGCAGTCTCCGATCCGCCGGCCGGAGCGACGCCCGGGCCGAGACGCCGCCCGCCCCGGCGGCAATCCCCCAGCTCACCGGAGACGGCGAGTTCACCGCTCCCCGGAACTACGTGGAAGGGAAAGCACGGAACATCATGGCCGATGTCCTGGCGATCGATCCCGAGAGGATCAGCGTCCATGACGACTTCTTCCGGCTGGGCGGCAACAGCCTCCTGTCGATCAAACTGGTCAGCCGGCTGAGCTTCGAGTTGGAAATCGACATCAGCATCGTCGCGATCTTCCGGTACCGGACGGTGGCCGGCCTGGTGGAGAGCCTCGAGACCGTGGCCGCCAAGCCCGTGCCAATCGAGCCGACCCGGACGTCGGAGCAGCCGCTGTCGTTCGCGCAGGAACGGCTATGGTTCATCGACCAGTACGAGCAGGGCACCGACGTGTACAACATCCACCTCTGCTACGAGATTCTGCCGGGTGTCGAAGTGCCAGTACTGGAGCGCTGCTTCCGTGCCGTCCACGAGCGCCATGAGGTGCTCAGGACAGTGATCCGGCGCTCCACCGGTGGGGATCCCCACCAAGTGGTGCTGGATCACCGCCAAGTGCCCCTCGTCGTCCGGCACATCAGCGGCGCCAACGAAGAGGAGCTGGCCGCCGACTCCAGGGCCGAAGCCACCTACCGCTTCGACCTGGGCCGGGAAGCGCCCGTCCGGATCACCTTCTACCAGCAGGGCGAAGGCAGTAAACGGCGTACGTTCGTGGGCATCCTGGTGCACCACATAGCCTTCGACGGCTGGTCAGCTGATCTCCTGCTGCATGAACTGACGGCATTTCACCAGCACTTCACTCGGTCTGCAGCCGACGGGCAAGCGAGCCTCAGCCTGCCCGCGCTCACCGTTCAATACCGTGACTTCGCTGCCTGGGAGCGCAGCAGGCTGAGCGGCGACCGACTCGGCAAACTGCAGGCGTACTGGCGAAACCGGCTGGAAGGACGGCAGCCGTTGGAGCTGCCGACCGACCGTCCGCGGCCAAGGAAGGTGGACTACCGGGGCGGGCAGCTCGTTGTCGAGCTGGAGGAAGAGACGACGACGGCGCTGCGGCGGCTGGCACAGGAGACGGACACCAGTCTCTTCAGCGTGCTGCTCGCCGCCTATTATCTGCTGCTCCAGACGTATACGAACCGCAGCGACCTGGTCGTCGGCATTCCGGCGTTCAACCGGACGCACCAGCATTCCCACGACCTGATCGGCTACTTCGTCAACTCGCTCGCCCTCGACTTCGACATCGACACCGAGGACGACGTCCAGATGCTGATCAACAAGGTCGCCGCGCGTGTGATCGATGCCCAGGAACACCAGGAGCTGCCGTTCGAGCGGCTGGTGAGTCATCTGAACCTGCCGGCCGACCCCAGCCGCCACCCGCTATTCCAGGTCTGGTTCGACGTAAACTCCTTCGCGGAGGCGGATGCGGACCGGGCCCACGATGCCGGACGGCCCGGACAGGGGCTGCTGCGCACACACGATCTCAGCGGCCGGGCAGCCGACGGGCAGTCGCTCACGGTCGCCAAGTTCGACCTCGGGCTGGTGATCAACGACGGTGGCGCGGCTCTCGCCTGTACCTTCAGCTACGCCACGACCCTTTTTGACGAGAGCACCGTGGACAGGTTCGCGGCCACCTATCGGTCGATCCTTGAGCTGTTCGCGGGAGGGAACCGGTGAGCGCCGACTTCCCCTTGTCCCGGACGGCACATCCCGCACCGGAGGCCGAACGCGTCCAGATACTCAGCGCGCCAGTGTTCGGCCGGCACTTCACCGATCACATGGCCTTCGCCTCATGGACGCCGGAGAACGGATGGCACGACCGGGGAGTCGGCCCGCTCAAACCCTTCACGTTTCACCCGGGTACCGCTGTCTTGCACTACGCGCAGGAAATCTTCGAAGGGCTCAAGGCATACCGGCATGCCGACGACAGCGTCTGGCTGTTCCGTCCGGAGACCAACGCCGGCCGCTTCGCCCGTTCCGCACGGCGCCTGGCGCTGCCGGAGCTGCCGGCCGAGGACTTCCTGGCCAGCGTGGAAGGGCTGATCCGCGCAGATGAGCCCTGGGTCCCCGGGCCTCACGGCGAGCAAAGCCTGTACCTGCGGCCCTTCATGTTCGCCTCCGACCCGTTCCTCGGCCTGCGGCCCGCCAGACAGGTCACATACTCGGTGATCGCGACCCCGAGCGGCTCCTACTACTCCTCCGGCATCACGCTGTGGGTGAGCGACCAGTACACCCGTGCGGCCAGGGGCGGCACCGGTGCGGCCAAGTGCGGCGCCAACTACGCTGCGGGCCTGGCCGCGCAGGCCGAAGCCCAGGAGCGCGGCTGCGATCAGGTTCTGTACCTGGACAGCGCGGGGGAAGGAAAGCTGGAGGAGTCCGGCACGATGAACCTGTGCCTGGTCACCTCTGACGGTCGGCTGGTCACACCCGCCCTGGGCACGATCCTCGAAGGGGTCACCCGCGACAGCGTTCTCACGCTGGCCACCGACTTCGGCCTGGTTCCGGAGGAGCGGGCGGTCACACTGGACGAGCTGCGTTCCAGGGCCCAGGAGGGCACCATCACCGAGGTATTCGCCGTCGGCACGGCCGTAGTGGTCACCCCGGTCGTGGCGTTCAAGGGAGACGGCTACGAGTTCGCCATCGGCAACGGCACGCCCGGAAAACAGACGATGGCGCTCCGGGAGCATGTGTTGGACATCCAGCACGGCCGGGCGAAGGACACATATGGCTGGATGCGGCGAGTCATCTGAAAACTCGACTGACCGGCGCATCAACCCACGGGAGTAGCGTGAGCAGGACCATGACGACGGCGTCGACCACTGACGCACCGGCCCGGAACGGGGCTGCCCCGATCCCCGGTTCCGCAGTGAAGTTGTTGCTCCGGGGAATCCGTCGCAACAGAGCCGGTGTGGCGCGCTCCTTCGGCCTGCTGGCGGCGTGGCAGCTGTCCGAGGCGATAGTGCCCGTGGTGGTCGGTCTGATCATCGACCATGCGGTGGCGGGGGGAAGCGTCACCACCCTCGCCCTGTGGGGCAGCGCGCTGGTCGGGGTGTTCGCCTCCCTGATGCTCACCTACCGCTGGGGTGCCGCTGAGGCGTACCGGATCGATCAGCGGGAGAACCACCGGCTCCGGGGCGAGATCGCCCATCACGTACTGCGGCCGCTCGGTGCGCGCACCGGCACCCTCTCCGGTGGCACCCTCTCCCTGGCCACCGTCGACACGGCGAGTGTGGGCGGCCTGGCCCGGTCCATGGGCTATACCTTCGCCTCGGCGGTCGCGGTGCTGGTGAGCGCCGCCGTCCTGTTGCGCATCGACATCGCCATCGGGCTCGCCGTCCTGCTCGGCGTACCGCTCGTGCTGGGGATCATCCAGTTCATCACGCCCGTGCTGTCCCGCCGCGACCGCGACCAGCGGACCGAGATCGCCAAAAGCAGTGGCACGGCGGCGGACCTGGTGCGCGGCCTGCGCGTCCTCAAGGGCATCGGCGCGGAGGACGAAGCCGCCGCACGCTACCGAGCACAGAGCCAGGTCGCCAGAGCGGCCGGTATCCGGCTTGCCGGCTCCCACGGCGTCATGGAGAGCGTCACCACCGGGCTCAGCGGACTCTTCCTGGCCGGTATCACCCTGCTCGCGGGCAAGCGGGCGCTGGAAGGCGCCATCACCATCGGACAGCTGGTCGCCATCGTCGGCCTCACCCAGTTTCTCGCCGTGCCCGTCCAGGCCCTCGGCCGGATCGGCGCGAAGATCGCGGCCGCATACGCCTCAGCGTCCCGGATCGTCGACTTCCTGCACACGCCGCCGCTGCTGGCCGAGGGTCTCGCGCAGCCACCGCTCGGACCGGCCCCGGCAGTCTCCCTCGACGACGTGACCATCGGCGCCCTGAACGGGTTCACCCTCGCCTCCCGGCCGGGTGAACTGCTCGGCCTCGTCGTGGACGACCCAGCCGTCACCCGGACACTCGTGGGCCTGCTCACCGGTGAGATACACGGCGCGGACATCACCGGCGAGGTCCTTCTCGACGGCGCCGCGCTCAGCGATCTGAGCCTGCGAGCGCGCGCCCAGCGCCGTCTGGTGAACCCCCATCACACCGAACTTCTGGAAGGCACGTTGCGCAGCAACCTCGATCCGGACAGCCGGCACAGCGACGCCGATCTCATGGACATCCTCGGCGCGACATCGGCGCAGGACATCGTCAACCTCGACGAGAAGGGTCTGGATCAGCGGGTGACGCCCTCGGGAGCGACCTACTCCGGCGGCCAACGACAGAGGATCACACTGGCCAGAGCGCTGGCGGCCGATCCTCCGGCCCTGCTGCTCGACAACCCGACCACTGCGGTGGACGCGGTCACCGAACAGCACATCGCCCGCGGAATCAGCGCCCTGCGGCATGACCCGGTGAGCACACGCATCACGTGGATCATCACCACGAGCCCCGCACTGCTCACCCAGGCGGAGCGTGTCGTGTTCGTGGTGGGCGGCCGCGTCGTCGAGGAGGGCACCCACCAGGAGCTGCTCGGCCTGCCCGCCTACCAGGAGCTGGTACTGCGATGAGCCGGGACCTGCTGCCGATCGGAACCTACCGGGCGACCTTTGCCTTCCTCGGCCACTTGGTGTGGAGCAACGGCAACCGGGGGGCGACCGTGACCACGGCCCTCGCGATTGTGCTGGGGAGCGCCTCCGGCCTTGTGCCGCCCTGGGTTCTCGGAACGATCGTCGATGACATCCGCGCCGGGCGGGACACCATCCTCTCCTCAGTGCTGATCATCACCGCCGCGACGGTGGCGTCCGCGCTGCTCGGAGGCATCGCGGTGGCCGCGCTGGCGCGGGCGGGCGAGCCGGCGCTGGCCGAGTTGCGGGAGCGCGTGCTCGTCCGGGCGCTGCACCTGCCCCCGGACCGGATAGAGCGGGCCAGCACAGGGGACTTGCTCTCCCGGCTCTCCGACGACGTACGGACCGTGTCGGAAGGGCTCAACAACGCCGTACCGATCGTCCTGAACTCGGCCGTCACCATTGCGTTCACCTCCGTGGGCGTGCTGGTCCTGGACTGGCGTCTGGGTCTGGCCATGCTCATGGCAGTACCGCTGTATGTGTTCGCGCTGAGGTGGTTCCTGCCGCGCTCCGAGCGGTTGTACCGCGAGCAGAAGGTCGCGCAGGGAGAACGTGCCGAGGCGCTCCTCACGGGCCTCAACGCCGCTCCAACGGCCCGAGCCTTCGGGATCGGGGGCGGACTGCTCCGGCGGATCGAGGACACCTCCGACGAGGCCGTCGGTGTTTCCGTCTCCGTGTACCGGCTTACGCTCCGCTTCCTGAACCGGAACAACCTGGCAGAACTCTTCGGACTAGCCATGGTCCTCGGTCTCGGGTTCCTCCTCGTGCGCCACGACCTCACCACCGTCGGCGCCGTCACCGCGGCGGCGCTGTACTTCCTCCGCCTCTTCACCCCCATCGGAGGACTGCTCTTCACCTTCGACCAGTTCCAGGCGATCGGCTCCGCGCTGGCACGGCTCGTCGGCATCGCGACGATGCCGGCCGCCCCGGATTCCCGTCCGGCCACCGGGCCCGGGGACGTCGTACTCTCGGGAATCAGCCATCAGTATGTGCCGGGCAAGTTGGTCCTGCGCGATGTCGACCTGCGGATCGCCGCTGGTGAGCGGGTCGCTCTCGTCGGTGTCACCGGAGCTGGCAAAACGACGCTGGGCGCAATCGCCGCCGGGGTACTCCGGCCGACTCAGGGCACGGTGACGGCTGCCGGTGTTCCCTACGATCCCGAGCGGACCGGGGCGGGCTCAGGCGTCTTCCTGGTGACCCAGGACGCTCATGTCTTCGCCGGGACCGTACGGGGATCGCTCACACTGGTGAGGCCCGGGGCTTCGGATGCGGAAGTCCAGCATGCCCTGGCCGTTACGCTGGCTGACCGATGGGTCACGGCGCTCCCCGACGGCCTGGACACCGTCATAGGCGATCAGGGGCATCAACTGACACCGGACCAGATACAGCAACTCGCCGTGGCCCGGATCGTGTTGAGTGACCCATGGTTCGTCGTGCTGGACGAGGCCACCTCGGAGGCCGGTTCGACAGGTGCCCGCCTGCTGGAGAAGGCCGCCGAAGCGGCGATGCGCGGCCGTACCGCTCTTGTAGTGGCACACCGGCTGGCCCAGGCCCGGTCGGCCGACCGCATCCTTGTGATGCACGACGGAGCCATCATCGAACAGGGAACCCACGACGAACTGCTCGCGGTCAACGGCCGTTACGCCGAACTCTGGCGAGCATGGTCGGACCGCCACGCGGTGGTCGACCGGCAGCCCTAGCAGTGCACATCGACAGACTAGAACGGGAGACTCGTGGAGTGCGGTCATGGATCTTGAATTGAAAGCCAGAACAATCGTCGTCACCGGGGGATCGCGCGGACTGGGGCTGGCCGCGGCCAGGGAATTGGTGGCCGAAGGCGCACAGGTCGTCATCGCGGGGCGCGACGGGAAGCGCGCGGCGGAGGCGGCTGCGTCCCTCGGCGGCAGCGCGGTAGGAATGGCCGCGGACACCGCCGACCCCGCCACTCCCGACCGGCTCATCGCCGCGGCACGCGACATATTCGGGAGTTTTGACGGCATCTTGATCAGCACCGGAGGGCCCGCACCAGGAACCGCGGCCTCCAGCACGGAAACCCAATGGCGGACGGCGCTCGAATCGGTCTTCCTCGGTACGGTACGGCTGGCCCAGAAGGCGGCCGAACAGCTCTCCGAGGGAGGGGTGATCGCCCTCGTTCTCTCCAGTTCCGTGTACGAGCCGATTCCCGGCCTCACCATCTCCAACAGCCTTCGCCCTGGCCTGGCCGGGTTCGCCAAGTCGTTGGCGGATGAAGTCGGTCCACGCGACATCAGGGTCGTGGGCCTCCTTCCGTACCGCATCTACACCGACAGGGCTCGCGAGATCGATGCCCGCAGCGGCGACGCTGAGGCAGCCCGCGCACGCAACTCTGCGGATATCCCCTTGCGCCGGTATGGCACTCCGGAGGAATTCGGAAAGGTCGCGGCCTTCCTATTGTCTCCTGCCGCGTCCTACCTCACGGGCGTCATGGTCCCGGTGGACGGGGGCGGTCTGCGCAGCTTCTGATGTCGGCCCTGGATTCTGCCCGAGTTGCACGAACCTCAGATGGAGGATCAATGATCTGTCATGTCGTCCTGTTCAAGTTCCATGACGGCGTGGGTTGGGATGACCCACGTTTCCTCGAAGCGGACAGGGATGTTCGCGTTCTCCCGCAATCAATCCCTGAGATCCTTGAGTGGAAATGTGGCCGGAACGTCACCAACCGAGAAATAGCGTATGACTACGCCGTCATCGGCAACTTCAAGGACAAGAGCGCCGTGGAAACCTATCTCTACCACCCGGTTCATATGCGCGGCGTGGACCAGTGGCGGCAGTTCTCCACCTGGGTGGTCACGGACTTCGAGCTGTAGGCGTGAGATCTGACCCCGGTCGGGGTGAGTGCGGTGGCGTGGTGATCGGCGAGCTTGCGGATGTGATGGACGTGAAGTCCGGTCGGCTTCCCGCACATCTCGCGCTCACCCGCCAGGAGCCGGTGCAACAACTCGTTGCCTCGGCTCCGCTTGGTGGCCGGTGCCCGGTCGAGGATCTCTGCCGCGCGCTGCCGCTTGAGCGGAATGCCCCCGAAGGTGGCGACCAGTGGCTGCCTTCCGCCGTCACGAGGAACCGTGACCTGCAAGCACAATGGAATAGTCGCTGTCGTGAATGAGCACTCCGCGGCGTACGGGTCTCCCGCCGCGCATGCAGATCGCGCAGCGTTGCCGGATCACGGCAGGTGGCACGTAGAGCCCGATGACGCCGTTGGTTGCTCGGCGCCCCGGGAGATCTTCGTGTCACTGCGCTGGGCCCGAATCTCGTAACCGAGCAAGCGCGCCGGCTGGCTGGCGGCGTGCGTGATCAGGGTCTTGGACTCTGACAGCGTGGAACACGATCGAGCACCGGCTGTTCCCCCACATCACCATGAACTGGCACGGGCAGACCCCTGACCAGCCATGCCGTCATGCTCCAGGCCATCGCCACGACGACCACGGATAGCACACCGGACGAGGTCCCGGCGGACAGACCGGCCCGCCTCACACGGCGCCGAGGACCGCAGGCCACGGTGACTCTGCCCGCAGCCATGATCACCGCTCCGACCAGGCCACCCTTCCAACTGCCCTCAGTACCTCCCGCGCGCACAAGCCGCAAGGCAAGAAGGATCCGGGCCGTACGCGGGCCAACCGAGCCGCAGCAGTCGCCCGTCGCAGCATCACTACAGTTCAGGGCCTCACGGGCGCTGTACTACCAGCTGACGAAGAACCTGCCGGTTCGTCCCCCTTCGCCTCGGGAGCCGATGCTATTTGACCACCTACGCCAGGAGTGGTCACGCTCTTCCGGGCCAGGCGGACTCCAGCCCTTCAGGTAAGGCTTCAGCTCCTCGGACTCGGGAGCGCTGGTCGCCAGCACCTCGGGTAGTTCCCGCAGGGGGTCAACGGATCCTAGGCTCGGGCCCACTCCAGCCTCTACTGCTTCCGGTCGGCCCACTTGCCCTGGCGGCCGGATCGGCTGTACGGGAGCTCGACCATCAAGCTCTGCGCCCGCTCCGGGTCCTCGGACAGCGGAAATTCCGGCTTGATAACCACCGTGTACGTGAAGTTGCCGACGGCCAGGTCCAGCTCGCCCCACGCCGGGAGGGACGAGAGGGGATGTACGTGCCGCCGCACCCATAGAGCTCGTAACACGATCATGAGTCGGGCTTGTTGAGGCGTCGCCAGCAAATGAGGCTGCAGGCGAGGGAGACGAATGCGTCGTGGAGTTCGGTTC